>NZ_JANSHJ010000064.1:0-3529 GCF_047502615.1 Synechococcus sp. W60.3
CCAGCAGCACGTTGAGAACAGGCCCCTTCAGCTCGGCTCGGCCAAACAGCCGCAAATCGGCCAGCTTGTAGTCGAGGATTTGGTTTAAGATCTTGAGCTGGCGACGCATGGGATCCCGGCACCAAGCCCCTTGACGGGCTTGCTCTTAAGTTGGCACATGACTTCGCTAGAACCAGTTTAGCGGTTGGGGAGGAAGCAGCGAAAAAAGCGGGATCCAAGGCAATCAAATGTGCGTGCGAATGCACTGACGAATGCTGAGGTTGGACTGGTCCAGGTTGGCGAACCCGCTCAAGAGGGTGCCTTGCTCGTCCAAAAGCAGCAAGGCGGCCTGGCGGCGAAAATCGATCCCCGGCAAGGCTTCGGCGGCCACCTCCTGCAGCTTCTGGATGGTGGATCCCTCGAAATCGACAGAGACATGGACAAAGGGAGAAACCAAGCGCGGATCTGTGGGCACGCTCTCGCGAATAACCTGCAAAACCAGGTTGCGCACCAGCAGCAGCCCTCTGCCATCAACCAGCACGATCTGGCGCAGGCGAGGGTTTTGCCCAAACTCGAGGGCCAAACTTTTGGAGAGGGCCTCCGATTGGGAGCGGGTTTGGCTGTTGGTCAAGATCAGCGCTTGAAGGCCGTCGTACCGACTTAAGTCGAGCTGATCCCCAGCAACGCTTTCCAGCTTGAGGTCAAGCGAGGCTTGGGGGTTGCCGTTGCTGGGGCAGTTGCCGGCTTGAACAGGATCAAACAGGCTGGGACAAAGCAGGGCAAGGGTGGCAAACCCTAGAGCAATCCGTCTCTTTTGAAAGCAAATCCGGCTGCGGTTAGCCAGGGCACAGCAGCAGGACAGTCCTCGGTTCATGGCGGGGAGTTCTGGAGGTGGGCCGGCCAAATCTTAACCGATCTTCATCTTTGGCGCTCCAGAATGCCCTTTGGCTTCTCGTCCCCATTGGGTTGGCGCCCATAATGGAAAGCAGTTTCTGCTTTGCCGACTATGACTCACGCCTGTTTGTTGGATGCCCTCAACCCTGCTCAACGGCAAGCGGTGCACCATTTTTGTGGCCCTTTGCTGGTGGTGGCGGGGGCAGGTTCCGGCAAGACGCGCACCCTCGCCTATCGCATCGCCCACCTCATCCGCCACTACCGGGTGGATCCGGAGGAGATTTTGGCCGTGACCTTTACCAACAAGGCCGCCCGCGAAATGAAAGAGCGCATCGAACGGCTCTTTGCCGAGCAAGAGGCCCAGGAGCAATTCGGGATCCCCTTGGCGCAATTGGAGCCGGCCCAGGCGACGCGGCTGAAATCGGCGGTCTACCACCGTTGGATCAAACCCCTTTGGATCGGCACGTTTCACAGCTTGTTTGCCCAGATCCTGCGCCTGGAGATCGAAAAATATCAGGATCCCAAGGGACGAAAGTGGACTCGCAACTTCTCGATTTTCGATGAATCGGACGCCCAATCCCTGGTTAAAGAGATTGTAACTAAGCAACTCAACTTAGATGAGCGCAAGTTCGATCCAAGATCGGTGCGCTATGCCATTAGCAATGCCAAAAATCAAGGTTGGACCCCTGCCGATCTGGAGCGCCACCAGCCCAATTTCCGAGGTCGCATCCTGGCTCAGGTTTACGAGCTCTACGAAGATCAACTGGCGGCCAATAATGCCCTCGATTTCGACAACTTAATTTGGATCCCGGTGCAACTTTTCCGCCAAAATGAGCAGGTTTTGGCCTACTGGCACCAGCGCTTTCGGCACATCTTGGTGGACGAATACCAAGATACCAACCGCACCCAGTACGAGCTGATCCGGCTCCTGGCCACCAACGGCGAGACCCGCCGCTCCGAGTGGGACTGGACCAATCGCTCCCTCTTTGTGGTGGGCGATGCAGATCAAAGCATCTATCGCTTTCGGGGGGCCGATTTCACCATTTTGCTGGAGTTTCAAGAGACCTTTGGCGATGGCCTGCCGGACGACGATACCCGCACCCTGATCAAATTGGAAGAAAACTATCGCTCCACCGCCACGATTTTGCAGGCGGCTAACGTCCTGATTGAGAAAAACACCGAGCGCATCGATAAAATTCTCCGGCCAACTCGCCCCCCCGGCCATCCCATCGTTTGCTACCAGGCGGAGGACGAAATGGCCGAGGCCGAGTTTGTGGTCAATACCATCCGGCGATTACACAGCCAAAATCCCAACTCTTCCTGGGGAGATTTTGCCATTCTCTACCGCACCAATGCCCAATCTCGCCCTTTTGAAGAGGTTTTGCTGCGGTGGGGGATCCCTTACACGGTGGTGGGGGGGCTGCGATTTTACGATCGCAAAGAGATTAAGGATGTGCTGGCCTATTTGCGGGTTGTGCTCAACCCTGCCGATTCTTTTAGCTTGTTGCGCATTATCAATGTGCCGCGGCGGGGCATCGGCAAGTCCACTCTGGACAAGCTAAGCGAAGCGGCGGCTGCCTTAAATGTGCCCCTGTGGACTATCCTCAGCGACGAGGCCTCTGTTACCAACCTGCTGGGGCGTTCGGCCAAGCCGGTTCTCCAGTTTGCCCAGCTTATCCAGCATTGGCACAGACAGATGGCCCAGGTTTCGGCTGCCGCCCTTCTGGAGGGGCTGCTGCGGGATTGCGGCTATCTGGAAGATCTCAAGGCCCAGGGCACAGAAGAGGCCGAGGAAAGGATCGCCAACGTGATGGAACTCTACAATGCCGCCCGCCAATTTGGAGAAGAACAGGAGGATCCCAGCCTCGAGGCTTTCTTGAGCAATGTGTCTTTAGCTTCCGATTTGGACACCCTTCAGGAGGGAGCTGAGAAAGTTTCGCTAATGACGTTGCATGCTTCCAAAGGGCTGGAGTTCCCGGTGGTGTTTTTGGTGGGGTTGGAACAAGGCCTGTTTCCCAATTTTCGCGCTTTGGAGGATCCTGCCGCGCTGGAAGAAGAACGGCGCCTCTGCTACGTGGGCATCACCCGCGCCCGCGAGCAATTGTTTGTCTGCCACGCCAGCGAGCGGCGGCTCTACGGCAACCGCGAGCCCGCCATCCCTTCCCTATTTTTGAGTGAGCTGCCCCAAGAGCTGATCCAATGGGAAAAAGGCAGGGGGCTTTCGTTCTCCGCCGACAACACGGCTGCGGCCACGCCCAAAGCAAAGGCTGCTCGCCGCCAAGGCCGTTCCTCCCAGTGGGCCGTTGGGGATCGCCTGCAACATCCCCAATTCGGACAGGGGCAAATTACCCACGTGTTCGGCAGCGGCGAACGGATCACCCTGGCGGTGAGGTTTCCCGCCATCGGCCAGCAGAAAATCTTGGATCCCCGCATCGCGCCCATTCAAAAGCTCAGCTAGCTGGCTGGGCTCGAAACCGCTTTGGAGATGGATGGCGTAGCGGTATGGGTCTCATCCTTTTTTGTAGGTGCCTTGATCTCGCCCAGAACTTGCTTGGAATAAGGCGGCTTGGCAGGGATCCCTTTTGTCTTGACACTCCCACCCAGGGGATTCTTACGCAGTCCACAAAAGAACCCGTAACGGCGTTGTCAAAGCGCC
>NZ_JANSHJ010000019.1:0-45000 GCF_047502615.1 Synechococcus sp. W60.3
ACCAGTCCGTTGAAGCAGCAACTCCGAGAAGTGATTCTCGGAAGCTCCCGTCTACGGCCCGTCAGGGCTTAGCGGGAGAGGATGTCACTTGGATACGCTCTATGCCTGCGTTAAGCTGCTGGAATACTCTCTTCAGCCGGGGGCCCGTTCGAGTTGCGGATCCCCTTGGTAGCCCCTTAACTCTTGCGGACTATGCTTGAAAACGCCATTGTGCTCATCACCGGCGCCAGCAGCGGCATCGGGGCAGCCTGTGCCACGCTTTTTGCCCGTTCTGGAGCCAAGCTGATCCTGGTGGCCCGCCGTCAGGAGCGGCTACAGGAGCTGGCCGCGGAGTTGCAGCAGGCTTACGGTGCTTCCTCATACTTGCTGACTTTGGATGTGCGAGATAGGGCAGCCGTGCAGCAGGCGTTCCAGTCTTTGCCGCCGGCCTGGGCTGAAATCGACATTTTGATCAACAACGCCGGCCTCAGTCGCGGCTTGGACAAGCTCCACAGCGGGGCTGTGCAAGATTGGGAGGAGATGATCGATACCAACCTCAAGGGCTTGCTGTATGTTACCCGCGCCGTCTTGCCCGGCATGGTGGAGCGGGGCCGGGGCCATGTGGTCAACATCGGCTCCATTGCCGGTCGCCAGACCTACCCCGGCGGCGCCGTCTATTGCGCTTCCAAGGCCGCCGTGCGGGCCATCTCCGAGGGACTGAAGCTGGATCTGCTGGGCACCTCCATTCGCGTCACCGAGATCCAGCCCGGCTTGGTGGAAACCGAGTTCAGCCAAGTGCGCTTCCGCGGCGATCGCGAGCGGGCGGCAGCCGTCTACCGGGGCCTCACCCCCCTGACGGCGATGGATGTGGCCGAGGTGGTGCTGTTTGCCGTTACCCGTCCCCCCCACGTCAACCTGAGCGAAGTCTTGCTGCTGCCCACCGACCAGGCCAGCACGACGATGGTGCATCGTCGCTAGGGATGTGATGCCGTATCCGTCGTTGTTGGGTATTCACTCCCCCATGCCTGGGCGACAATGGCGGCAAAGGGGGTGGGCCCATGGGACTGGAAAGCGGGATCCTCATTGGGTTGGGCATCGGCCTACTCGGCACGCTGATTTTGCTCTGGCAGAGCCGGCGCCGCTTCGGCCGCCAATTGCAACAGTTGGGATCCCTGATGCACCTGGCCCTGCCTCTCAGCTCGCCTGAACAGATGCTCAGCCGGCTCAGCCACCACCTTCGCCAACAAGAACTGGAGTGGGCCCGCCAAAAACGATACCTACAGGACTGGCGGTATCTCAGCCACCACCTGCCCTGGGGATATCTGCGGGTAGACGAGAACAACGTGGTCTGGGAGTGTAACCCTGCCGCCCAGCGTCTGCTGCGCATCAGCCAGTGGCAGCCGGGCATCAAGCTCCTGCTGGAGTGGGTGCGCTCCTACGAGTTGGATCAGCTTATCGAAGCCACCCGCCGCCAGGAAGCTACCGCTCCCATCCAGAGCCGCGAGTGGATCTTCTACCCTTCCGGGGGCGAGGACAAACCGGTGCCGCTGCGGGCTTGGGGGCTGCCCCTGCCCCAGGCCCACGTGGCCATCTTCTTGGAAGACCGCCTAGAGGCAACTCTGCTGGCCCAACAACGGGATCGCTGGGCCTCGGATGTGGCCCACGAGCTGAAGACCCCCCTCACCTCGATTCGCCTGCTAGCGGAAACCCTGCACAGCCGCGTCGATGCCGCGCAAGCAGTTTGGGTGGAACGATTGCTGAACGAGACGCTGCGCCTCAGCCAGTTGGTGCAAGACTTGCTGGAACTGAGCGCCCTCAACCTGGGGGCCGCATCGCGATCCCAATGGCGCTGGGTGGATCTGGCAAGCTTGGTGCGCGAAGCCTGGCAGAGCCTGGAACCGCTGGCCAAGCCCCGCCAGCAGGAACTGGATCTAAGCGGCCCCTCCCAGCTCTATCTCTGGGGAGATGAACAGCGCCTCTACCGCCTCGTCCTTAACCTCTTGGACAACGCCATCAAATATGGCGGAACCGACTCCCCCATTCACGTGGCCCTGTCGGAACAGGAATCGCAAGTGCGGCTGGAGGTGTACGACCATGGCCCTGGCCTGCCGGAGGATCAATTTGAGCTGGTCTTTCAACCCTTTTACCGCACCGACGCGGCGCGGGCCCGCAGCAAAGGCGGCACCGGCCTGGGGCTGGCGATCGTGCGGCAAATCGTGGAACTACACGGGGGTACAATCCGTCTGCGCAATCACCCGCAAGCAGGTGGGCTGTGGGTGCAGGTGGAGCTGCCCCGGAAACACGCCGATGCCCTGTGAAAGCTGCCCAGAAGCGCTCCCATCAACATCACCAAGCCCTTCGACCTGAGAACTGCCCCAGATTTTCCTCCGGCGGGGCTATCCATGTTGGAGGGGATCCCCTAGAATTGGTCTAGGTAATCCTTACAGTTTGTACACTGGGCATTCGGAATGGGCGCAGACTATCATTCCGCTGATTTGTTGTCGGAGCGTGAGCTGCAGGTTCTCGAGTTAATCGCAGCGGGCCTGACCAATCAGGACATTGCAGAGCGCTTAGAGATTAGCAAGCGCACTGTTGACAATCACATCAGTAATATTCTGAGCAAGACGCGAACGTCAAATCGCGTCGCTTTGGTGCGCTGGGCCTTGCAATGGGGAAAAGTTTGCCTAGATCAGGTCAATTGCTGTACGTTGGCCAACGACAAAATTGCTTAGCCACATCTCGGAGACTCTCTCTGCCCCCTCTTTGTTTTGGCAGGCAATTAAATGCAGAGCAGGGCTTTTTTACCTCAAAAGTAGCGAGACATTCGCAAGATGTCATTGGCCGTTGTGGTGAAGCTGTTTGTTACCTGGATCCCTAGTTTCTCCTTTCCTTGCCTATCGTGAGCCTTGCTGAGTTGAAACGCTACGCTGTTCGTTATGATTCCATGCCCCTGATGGTTTATCGAGAGGTGGCTGCCCATCTGGCCTGCATTCCAGGGGTGGAAGCAGAGCTGGAATGCAGAAAAGACTCCATCTTTCGCTACTCCGATAGCCAAATCGAGGCGCTGCAAATTCGCCAAGAGGCCGACGCTGACCCAGAGCAAGTTCAGCGCGTTCTTGACCACTACGGGACATGGCAGTACAGCCCGTTACAGGACTAGCCCTCCTGCATTGCCGAAGAGGGATTACCGGAAGGCCAGACCTTTGGGTTGTTTGGTGAGCACTACCACCTCCCCGCAGGGCGATACCGACCCACCTCCCAACTGGAACCGATAACTGGGCAGCCGCTCCAAACCAAGTCGAGACAGACCTTGAGCGCTCTGCGCCGCTAACGAGCTCCCGCTAGCGCATACAGGCCCCTCACCCTTAACCCCTCTCCCAAAAAAGGGAGAGGGATCCGCCGAGCAGCACAACGAACTGTCTTAGCAGGAATTGCCCGTACGACGGGGGTAACTCTGTCGATGGTTCTAGAAGCTCTGAGGCAGAGACTGTTTAGCGAGTTGGCTGACTTTGAGCAGGCAAGTGCAACTTACGAGCCAAACCCAGTCTTGCCAACACCCAAATGACCCAGTAGGTCATGTCAATTTCCCACCAGCGCAAACCTGCTTTCACGCACTTCGGGTCGGCGTGATGGTTGTTGTGCCAGCCTTCACCGTAGGTGAGGAGAGCCGCCCACCAAAGGTTACGGGCATTGTCGTCGCTCTCGAAAGTCCGGTAGCCCCAGAAGTGGCTGGCAGAGTTGATCAACCAGGTGCAGTGCAGCAGCAGCACTGTCCGCACGAAGATGCCGTAGATAACGAACGGCCAACCGCCGAGCAGGTAAAGCACTCCAGCCAGCGGCAGTTGCAGCAGCAGCCCATACTTGTCTAGCCAGCGATAAAAAGGATCCCGAGCCAAATCCGGCGCAAAGGCAGAATACTTCTCACGGTTAAAAAACTCTTCCCGTTGGTAAATGAGCCAGAGCATGTGGCTCCACCAAAAGCCCTTGCGAGCAGAGTAGGGATCCCGCTCTTCGTCTTCAGTAAAAGCGTGATGCTGACGATGGCCGGCCACCCAAAAGATCGGCCCCCCCTGGATGGCGAGAGCACCGAAGGTAGCAAAGACATATTCCAGCCACTTGGGCACTTGGAAGCTGCGATGGCTAAGCAGACGATGATACCCCAGGCAGATGCCCAAGCTGCCGAAGCACCAGTGAAGCAATAGGGCCACCCCCAAGGCTGGCCAGGAAAAGCAAACGATGCCGCCCACTAAAGCGAGGGCGTGAAAAACAACGAAAAAAAGAACAAATTCCCAGGCAAACCGAAAAGACTTTTGGGGCTCAGGCTGAGCTAGCGAAGCAAAACGGTTGGGATTGTCCAGCGATTGGGTGGGAAGGGAAACGGCCATGAACCAGCAAAACCTCAGAAAAGGAGTAAGGGCAGCGCAGGATCAAATACCTCCTCGCAAAGTTGCTTCTCATGCATAGGCCACCGCATCCCTGGCTTAGCTTACAACGAGCTCATGTCCCTGAAAGGCAAGCCGGGATCCCCAAAGGCCTGGCCAAGCAAGCTTCAGCAGTGAGAGCCGCTATGAGAGAGCAGAAAGGCAGCAGGTTTGATCTCGCCTGAGGCTAAGCTTAACGATATTTCACCTCAAATGCAAGTGCTGCTTGCAGATTGCCACTACCTTGAGCGCCTTCTCTCGACTCCTTACCCCATCACCTACCATGGCACGTCCTTCTTCCCGGCAAAGGCTGCTGAACGCGGCTCGAGACCTCTTCGTCCGCCAGGGCATCACTCAGACCACCACCCGTCAAATTGCAGACTTGGCCGGCGTTCATGAAGTAACCCTGTTTCGTCACTTTGGCAGCAAGCAGGGGCTGCTCCTGGCTGTATTTGCTGAGCTGGGAGTTTTCTCCGGCATTGCCGACTTACCCCTCCCAGCAGACCCCACTACCTTCCGGGGCTCTGAGCTACAAGCCATTCTCCTCCGCTATGTCCAAACCTGCTTCCAAGCTCTAGCTAATAACCCTGAGCTGGTGCGCTCGTTGGTGGGAGAAGCAGGCTTCTACTCCGAGGAGCATCGCCGCGCCTTGAGAGCAGGCTTCCTGCAGGCCCAAGAGCAGCTAGCCCACTACCTCCAGCAGCTCCCTAGCCCGGAGCTACAAGCCGTCGACTCTGGGTGCCTTCACGCAGCTGCTGGAGTTCTCCATCTGATGATTTTGGGGACGGCTGTATTAGCCGTTACCGCTGGCTTGCCTGCTGGCGACGGCGACCAGCCCTCCTCCGACCCAGCGGACAAGGGCACTTATGACAACAACAGCAGCACTCCCCCTCTCCTCTACGCCTGCGTAAAGCTGTGGATGGCAGCCTTGAGGGGCATGAAGGAAACCTAGTGCAAAAGACTCTCTCGGGGTTGGAAGGAGGCAATCCCAAAAGAAGAAGAAGAGATGAGGAGGTTGTAAGCCGGGTTCTGTAGTGGGGTGCTCCAAGGAGCAGCCCGCACTGGCGGTCATCTCTCTGGGAGTGATGTTGCCATCACCCTCTAGCGGCTCACCACCACCGAGACCACCCTCCCCCAACCGCTTGGCTGAGTACCGTGACCTCGATGCAGCCGACAGGGGCGAAGAACAGCCATAGTCCTGCGGCTGCGGCCTTGCTTTCCACCGGGGTTTACCGAGCCAGCGCCTCACGACGCTGCTGGTGGGCTCTTACCCTACCTTTGCACCCTTACCTGTGCTGGGATCCCAGCCATCGGCGGTATGTTTCTGTGGCACTATCCTCGCGGTTTCCCGCACTGGGCTTTCCCCAGCGGTGTGTTCTTCTGAAAGCCCGGACTTTCCTCATCCTGCTGCCTGGTGGCGGCAGCGAGGACGCGACCGCCTGCCCCTCCTATCTCTTCATTTCAATCCTAGCGCATCCCCCCAGCGCAGAAAATCTCTCTGCGCCTAGGCTCCGCGTTGCTGGCCAGCCGGCCTGCAAAGCTGACCCCGCTGTTCCTGCTCCGCAGGGACTCCATCCCCCTAGGTCTACGTTCCTGGTCGAGGAAAGCGCTGCATCAGCTCTTGGACAGCCTCGGCATGGTAGGAGCTGCGGGTAAGCGGGGAGGACACCACCTGCAAAAAGCCCAACTCTTCCCCCACCTGTCGCCAGTGGTCAAACTCCTCTGGGGGCACGTAGCGCTCCACCGGCAGGTGTTTGGGGCTGGGAGGAAGGTATTGGCCAAGAGTGAGGATGTCGCAGCCTACCCGGCGTAGATCTTGCATTATCTGCAAAATCTCCTCAGCGGTCTCTCCCAAGCCCAGCATCACCCCCGACTTGGTGTAGAGGCCGGGATCCCATTGCCGCGCCAGTTCCAAAAGCCGCAGGGAACGCTCGTAGTTCCCCTGGGGGCGCACTCGCCGGTAGAGGCGGGGCACGGTTTCCGTGTTGTGGTTGAGCACCGTCGGGCGGGCGGCGAGAATTTGCTCCAAGGCCTGCCAGTTGCCGCACAGATCTGGGATCAAGACCTCGATGGTTGTCTGGGGCATGCGGCAGCGGATTTCGGTAATGCAAGCAACAAACTGGCTGGCTCCCCCATCGGGGAGGTCGTCCCGATTCACCGAGGTAATCACCGCATGGCGTAGCCCTAGCCGTTGCACCGCTGTGGCCACCCGCAGCGGCTCAGTGGGATCCAAAGGCGGAGGCCGTTTGGTGAAGTCGATATCGCAGTAGGGGCAGGCGCGGGTACAGGCCGGGCCCATGATTAAAAAGGTGGCGGTGCCGTTGGCAAAGCACTCCCCTAGGTTGGGACAGGAAGCCTCCTCGCAAACGGTATTCAGGCCCAAGTCCCGCAGCAGTTGCTGGACGGATCCGGCCCGCTGGGGGGCTTTGGCCCGCAGCCAGGGAGGTTTGCCGCTAGGCGAAGAAACAGCGCTCAATGAAACCCTCCAACCAGAAATGGCGGCAAGCGTATCTCTCAGCTTAGCCTGTCATTATTGCCCAGCCGAGACCGGGCTCGGTGGCCAAAGCCCGAAAAAGGATAGCTCAGTAGCCCCGCCCTTAAAGGCGAAGCAAACTTTAGCTGCTCGCCAATGGTATAGTTGTCACCGAGGCGTACCGTTCTCAGGCGAGCCCCTAGTCACGGTGAAAAACCCAACCGGTGGCAAGCGTCCGGGAAATGCCAACGTCTCAGCCAACCTGCCCAGACAAGCCAGCAGAACCTTGGGGCCTTGCCTCAAGGAACTGTCTAGAGGCATCTTGACAGCGCCTTGACGAGAATCCCCCGCCTTTAGGCGGTGGGCGTGTCAAGGCATACTGGAAAGCGAATGTCGAGCGATAGGGATCCCCACATGGTTGTTGCTGCTCCTCCCTCTCTGGAACAACTTGCCATCAACACGATTCGTTTTTTGGCGGTGGATGCTGTTCAGAAAGCCAACTCGGGTCACCCCGGCCTGCCAATGGGGGCAGCACCCATGGCCTATGTGCTTTGGCAGCAGTTCCTGAAGTTCAATCCCCGCAACCCCAAATGGGTGGATCGGGATCGCTTTGTCCTCTCGGCAGGCCACGGCTGCATGCTGCAGTATGCTCTGCTGCACCTGACCGGCTTTGATGTGAGCCTAGAGGACATCAAGCAGTTTCGCCAGTGGGGATCCAAAACCCCCGGCCACCCGGAAAACTTTGAAACCCCCGGTGTGGAGGTAACCACCGGACCGCTGGGGCAGGGGGTGGGCAACGCCGTTGGGCTGGCCATTGCCGAGGCCCACTTGGCCGCCCGTTTCAACAAGCCCGGTCACACCATTGTGGATCACTACACTTATGTGATCTTGGGCGACGGCTGCAACATGGAGGGGGTAGCCTCGGAAGCGGCCTCGCTGGCCGGCCACCTCAAGCTGGGCAAGCTGATCATGCTCTACGACAGCAACCACATCTCCATCGACGGCAGCACGGAAATTGCCTTTACCGAAGATGTGGGCAAGCGCTACGAGGCCTACGGGTGGCATGTGCAAAAAGTGGAAGATGGCAACCACGACCTGAAGGGAATTGCCGCCGCTATCCAGAAAGCTAAAGAAGTTACCGACAAGCCTTCCTTGATCATTGTCGAGACCACCATCGGCTACGGATCCCCCAACAAAGCCGGCACGGAGAGCGTCCACGGGGCGCCGCTGGGGCCAGAGGAGGTGAAACTCACCAAACAAAATCTGGGCTGGCCGCTGGAGCCGGAGTTCTACATTCCCGACGAGGTGCTGGCCCACTTCCGCCAGGCCATCGATAAGGGGGCCAAGGCCGAGGCGGAGTGGAACGAGCGCTTTGCCGCCTACGAGAAGGCCTACCCGGAAGAGGCCGCCGAATTCAAGCGCATCATGGCCGGGGAGCTGCCCGCAGGCTGGAAAGAAGCGTTGGCTCCCATTGCCGAAACCGGCAAAGAATCCACCCGCAACCTCTCCAAGTTTTGTCTCAATGCTTTGGCCAAGGCGGTGCCAGAGCTGCTGGGCGGATCCGCCGATCTGGCCCACTCCAACATGACCTATTTAAAGGGGATCCCGGAGTTCCAGGCCGGCTCCTATCATGGGCGCAACTTCCGCTTTGGCGTACGGGAACACGGTATGGGGGCGATTGCCAACGGCATAGCCCTGCACGGCGGCCTCATTCCCTACGACGCCACCTTCTTGGTCTTCAGCGACTACATGCGGCCGGCCATTCGCCTGTCGGCCCTCTCGCGGGCGCGGGTGCTCCATATTATGACCCACGACTCCATTGCCCTGGGAGAAGACGGCCCCACCCACCAGCCCATTGAGACGCTGGCTTCCCTGCGGGCCATCCCCAACCTCTACGTCATCCGCCCCGCTGATGCCCGCGAGACGGTGGGAGCCTACCAAGTAGCCCTTGAGTCCACCTCCACCCCTTCGGTGCTGGTGTTTACCCGGCAGGCGGTTAACCCCGTGGAAGGCACCTCCATTGAGGGGGTGGCCAAGGGGGCCTATGTAGTGGTGGATACTCCCAACCCAGAACTGATCCTAATCGCCACCGGCTCAGAGCTGGAGCTGGCGGTGAAGGCCGCTGCCCAACTGCAGCAGGAAGGCCGGGCGGTACGGGTGGTCTCCATGCCCTGCATGGAGCTATTTGAGGCCCAGCCCCAGAGCTACCGCGACGAGGTCTTGCCCCCCAAGGTCACCAAGCGCGTCTCCGTCGAGGCGGGATCCACCTTTGGCTGGCACAAGTACCTGGGCTTTGAGGGGGTGGCCATCGGCATCGACCGCTTCGGCGCTTCTGCCCCCGGCCCCGTGTGCATGGAGAAGTTCGGCTTCACGGTGGAGAATGTGCTCAATACCGCGCGCCGTCTCCTAAGCTAAGGTTTCTGCTCCTCCGGCCTAAACCCAGCAGGGATCCCTTCTCTGCTGGGTCTTTTTTGCTGCCCAATGGTGGCACAACTTGACAAGACTTAGCGAAGGCTGACAACTTGTTCAGCAGGACTTGCAAAACATTGCAGTTGTTTCAAACAAGGTTAAGACCCTTGCCCCCTCCCCCCCACCTCCTTTCCCCTTGTGGGAGAGGGGAGCGAGAAAGTTGTTTCATAGTTTCATAACTTTGTTTAAAACGACCCCAGATCCGCTTTCCTCTGGAAAGCTAACCCTTTCCACCCCCGCCTTGAAGGGAAAACGTTGGCTTCTGGCGACATGCTGATGTTCCTGGAGCAACTGAGGATCTGACAGCTCGGCCTACTGCAGGAAGCCCGCCAGCAAAATCACCGCTCCCCCCACGACGGCCAAAATCGTCAGTACCCGGCCTGCGTTGGCACTGCCCTTCCAGGAGTAGTTTTTCTCCGGTTTTTCCAGTTTTTCTGGCATAGCCATGCCTCTTTATGCCCCGTTAACTCTAATTTAACCTTCTCCCCCGGAATTTCTGCCGTGCGGTGCTGCGGTAGCTGGAAGGGGAGCTTGCTGAGGCGTACCCTTGAAAAAACAGCGACCACCTGGCCCGGCCAGCCCTTTTTGGGAACAATACAAGCAGGCAAGGAAGGGGATCCCAATTTCAAGGCGCATTCTGAGGCAGAGGCATGAGGTACGCGAAAGGAAGCAAAAGACTCGGCTTGATCATGGTCGCTTTGTCAGCCTGGGTGGGTGGACACCGTGCTGTCGCTCAGCCTGCCTTTCGGACAGTGCCGCTGCCTCGCCTGCCGGTGGGTGTGGATCAATTGGTCTTCGATCGCCCGGTGGCCCGCTTCAACCCCAACCTGCCTGCTGAGCTGGTGATCCACAATCGCACCGGCCTGCCTCTGGAATACGGCTTTACCGATCCGCACCAGAAGGTGTCGGAACTTCCGCCGGGAGAAACGCTGCGTCTGAGCAACCTGCCGATCCCCAACTGCATGGCCATCAACACGCCGATGTTGTCCCCAGTGGGCTACCGGGTGAGCGTGGATCCCTTGAATGTAATCACCGTAGAGGTGCGCCTGGTCAACGATGTCTCCGGCGACCATTGTCTCGATTTACAAGAGACAGGCGCTATTTTCGTGAATTGATGCCAGCTTGAACGGGCAAAAGATAGCCTTTGGGATCCCGACCGGGTTCTAAACTTTGCGAAGATGAACGCCGCATCCCCCTATATCCCCCCGTACACGGGGGGACTGGGGGGCGGGGGGATCCGGGAACGTAGCCACCGACCGCCGCGCAGCAAAACCGAGCGTCGGCGGTCCAATAGTTGGGCGTTCTATCAACTGAGGCAGTTTGTGCACTACAAGGCAGCGAGAGCAGGTATCCAGGTTGTGGTGGTGCCACCTGCCTACAGCTCGCAGACCTGCCACCAGTGTTTTTGGATTGAGCAACGGGAAGGGAAGCATTTTCGTTGTGTGAACCCGCTCTGTGGTTGGGAAGGGGATGCAGATTTTAACGGTGCCAACGGGATTGCACTTTTGGGGGTTGCTGTAAACCAGCCCCCCTACATCCCCCCGCCCCCCTGCCCCCGTATACGGGGGTTGGGGGCTGGAAGGGGGGCGGTCGGAGCCGGGTAGTTTACATGGCAGTCAACCTTACTCGAATCTGACGTTGGAGCTGGGTCTGTTGGAGAGCCAACCCGAGGTTTAGGCGTATCGACAGCAATCGACCCCTATGACAGGATGCAAACAGGATGTCCAGGTCGATGTTCTTGTAGACTTTGCTCTGCCTTTGAGCTACTCGCCTGTAACCTAACTGAAGTGTCCTTTACTTTTACTTTTTTTGGATGGTCTCATGAGCGATAACTTGTATTCTTGGTTTCCCCGTGCCTTGGTGATGGGCGCTGCGGTGGTGGGGTTGTCGGGCCTGCCGGCAAGGGCTCAACAAATTACGGATCCCAGCCCGGCTCAAGCGGCCACCAATGTGGAGCCCACCTCGCCAATCTCGGCTTCTTTTCGCAGCCAAGATGGGGTCAGCGTGCGTCCGGAGACGGTGCGGGTTTTTGTTGATGGCAAAGATGTTACTGCCGAGTCGGTGATTACCCGGGATTTCTTCACCTACCGTCCCTCGCAGCCGCTACCGCCGGGACGGCGGGAAGTCCTGCTGGAGTTCACCAATACCCAGGGGGTGACCCTCCGCGTGACCTGGAGCTTCACCGTGGGTAACCCCGTCCGCGCCTCTATCGACCTGGTGGATCACAACGCCGGCAATCGCCCCTTGGCGGCGGGCGAGATCCTGCTGGTAACCGTCAAAGGCACTCCTTCCAGCCGGGTAACCGTTTACCTTGTCCAGGACGGGCGGCAGGTGCAAACCCTGCCGGCTCAGGAAGTTTCCAGCGGCACCTATGTGGTCAACGCCCTGATCGAGCCAAAAGATGCCACCCGCGAAGGGATCGTCATCGCTCGCCTGGAAAACGGCGGCCAGGTGCGCTTTATGACCGCAGAACAGCCCGCCCGCCTGATCGAGGGGGCCGCCGGTGGTATCCAGCGGCTCGCCACCCAAGAGGTTGCCGCGACGATCAGCCTCTCCAGCCTGCTGCCCCAGATCACCAACCTGCGCGATGGGGATCGGGTTTCCGGCTCTTCCTTTACGCTGCAGGGCACGACGGCTCCCAACGCTTCGGTGCGGGTGAATGTAACGGCTTCGACCTCGCTGGGGGGCATCATCAGCGCCCAACAGACGGTGACCAACCAAACTGTGCAAGCCGATGCCCAGGGCCGCTTCACCGTTACGGTGCGGCCGCCCATTCCGGCCTCCGGCACGGTGTATCAGATCAATCTCACGGCCACTTCCGGCAACCAAACCAGCCCGACGGTAACCTTGCGCCTCACCCAGCAGTAGCCTGTCGCCTTGGCTGGACTGAGAGTGTCGCCCTGCCGGCCTGGCAGTGGCGCCCAAGCTCCCCTCTCCCAGAGGGAGAGGGGCTGGGGGTGAGGGTCAATGGAAAGGCGGCTGAGAGATTTTTGGATTCTCAGAGTTTGCAGTTGGCGGGGATCCCTGGCGGTCTTGAGCGCGGGTTGGGGAGAGAGAAGACCGCTGTTGCCAGCGCCACAGGATCCCGGCCATGACCAGGGCGGGCGAGACGATCATGGCCAGGATCACCGGCAGGGTCTCCGGCAAGGCCAAGTAGGGGCCGCCATATTTGATGGCCGCGCTGATCCCGGCAGCGGCCACCATCAATTGCAGGGCAAACCAGAGGGTTTTGGGTTTCATGGTTGGCTGGGATCCCCTACCATGGCCGTGAGGATGCCGGCAACGCTCTCCAGATCTTCCGGTACTCGGTACAAAGTCAAGTCTTGTCGGATTGTCCGCGGATCCCCAAGGATCTGCCCGAACTGCCAGATAGATCCAATGGTAACAGCGCCGTAGATCTGCGCTTGCGGCTCCACCTGGGCCAGGGCGATCATCTCCACCGCCATTTGGACAAAAGCCCGCGTCAGATCGTCCTTTTTGGCTTCAACCACCAGCAGGATGTTCTTGCCCCGCAAGAGATAATCAAGGCTGCCCTTGAGCCAATTGTTGACCATCAGGGGATATTCCAGCCGCAAAGGAACTCGACAGTGAAGAGCCACTTCCGTCAGCACAGGGGCCACCAGCAGCTCTCGGCGGGCTGTCTCGCTGGTGAGGCTGACCAAAGGCAACAATTGTCGGATCCGGTTTTTCAGAGCTGGGGTTTGGGGTGGGGCAGGGGCAACGGGCCATGTCCACTCTCCTATCTCCAGACGGTAGCTAAACTGAGCCAGGATTTCCTCTGGCTCGTAGGGCATCTCAAAATAAGAGCGAAAAGTATAGGATTCGTCTTCCTTGAGAAGAGAGAGGTTCAGCATTGGTTACGACAAAAGCCCTGCTCAATCTGGCACAGCCAGAGCGGCAGCAATCCGCTCTTTGAGGGTAGCCACCACTTCCTCAATGGGAATTTCTACCGCTTGGCCGGTGGCCCGCTCGGCCAATTCCACCTTGCCTTGCTTAAGGCTGCGCCCGGTGGTAAGGCGGTAAGGGATCCCGATGAGATCCGCATCTTTGAACTTGACGCCGGCCCGCTCGTCCCGGTCGTCCCAGAGGGTCTCGATGCCGGCAGCAGCCAGTTCCTGCACCAATTTTTCCGCCACCTTCGTCTGCTCTGGGTCGGAGACGTTGGGCACCACCACCACCACGTGATAAGGGGCGATCGCCACCGGCCAGATGATGCCGTTGGCGTCGTGGGACTGTTCCACCGCCGCCTGGGCCAGGCGCGATACCCCAATGCCGTAGCAGCCCATCCACAGGGGCTGCTCGGATCCCTGCTCGTCGGTAAAGCTGGCCCGCATCGGCAGCGAAAACTTGAGGCCCAACTGGAAAATATGGCCGATCTCAATGCCGCGGGCGGTTTCCAGAATCTGGTCGGGGTTGAGCAGACAGCGATCCCCGGCTTGCGCTTTGCGCACGTCCACCACCTCCGGCAGGGGGTACTGCTCGCCCCAGTTGGCCCCCACTACGTGCCGCCCCACCTGGTTGCTGCCGGTTACAAAGTTTTTCAGCAGGGCTGCCGTCTGGTCGGCCAGGCGCAGGATCTGAGGGGCCAGGTTTTTCTGCCGGCCCAGGCAGCTATCCGGCAGGTCGGGCGCGATGTAGCCCACGGGGATCGGATCCCCTTGCCAGCTTTTTTGGATCTCCGCATCCGCCAAGGTGAGCTTGAGCAACTTGTTGGCTTGGTAGCGCTCCGCCAGACGGTTGAGGTGGTTGGCCAGCTTCACCTCATTGACTTCTTGATCGCCGCGGATGCTCAGCAGCACCACCACCCGTAGGCCGTTGTCGTAAAGGGCTTGGTAGAGGACGTTTTTGACAATCAGAGTGGGGGAGATCTTCAAGAAATTGGCCAGCTTCTCGATGGTTTCCGTTCCCGGCGTGTCCAGAACCTGGAAGGTGGTGTAGGGGGAGTCTGCTGCTGGCGGCGGAAGGGAGACGGCCTTCTCCACATTGGCGGCATAGGAGCCATCAGGAGTGTAGAGGATCTCGTCTTCTCCGGCAGAGGCCAACACCATAAACTCCTGCGAGGCTGCCGATGGCCCCCCGATGGCGCCGGCGTCGGCCTCCACCACGCGGAACTCCAGCCCGCAGCGGCGCAGGATGCGGCCGTAGGCCCGGTACATGTCCTGGTAGGTCTGGCGCAGGCTCTCTTCGTTGGCGTGGAAGGAGTAGGCGTCTTTCATGAGGAATTCCCGCCCGCGCAGCAGGCCAAAGCGGGGTCGAATCTCGTCGCGGAACTTGGTCTGGATTTGATAGAGAATTTGCGGCAACTGGCGATAGGAGCGAATGAGATCCCGGGCCAGCAGGGTAATCACCTCTTCGTGGGTAGGGCCCAGGGCCTGCTCGCGCCCCTGTCGGTCTTTGAGGGCGAACATGATCCCTTCCGCTTGGGTGTACACGTCCCAGCGGCCCGACTCCCGCCAGATCTCGGCTGGCTGCAACTGGGGCAGCAGACACTCCTGAGCGCCGATGGCGTTCATCTCCTCCCGGACGATGTCCGAGATCTTTTGCAAAACCCGCCAGAGGAGCGGCAAATAGGTGTAGATCCCCGGGGAGAGCCGCCGGATAAAGCCGCCCCGCAGCAGCAGCTTGTGGCTGATCAGTTCTGCTTCGGCAGGATCCTCCCGCAGGGTTACAAACAACATCTGACTCAATCTCTGGCTCCGTTGCATCCCTCCCCTCCACTTAGCAACTGCTTCCGTTGTTCTGGAGCAAATCCTCCCTCCTAGATCCCCTGGACTGGGATCCCTGCGACGCTAGGCCACCCAAATTAACTAGGCAGGAGCCAGCGTCCGCCGCTTGGTAACCATCTGGTAGACCTCGATAAGGTCCCCTTCTTGCCAGGCATCGAACTTCTCGATGCCGATCCCGCACTCGAAACCGGCGGCCACCTCCCGCACGTCGTCCTTGAAGCGCTTCAGAGAATCGAGACGGCCCTGGTAGACCACCTCCCCTTTGCGGCGAACCCGCACCAGAGCGTTGCGCTGCACCTTGCCGGAGAGCACGTAGCTGCCGGCAACCGCACCGCGGCTGATGGGGATGACTTTGCGCACTTCCGCCTGGCCCAGCGGCTCCTCCACCTCCTCCGGCTCCAGCAGGCCCTCCATCGCTGCCCGCAGATCGTCCAGCAAGTTGTAGATGATGTCGTATTCGCGCACATCCACCCCCTTGTCGTCGGCAGCCTGCCGCGCGCCGGGGGCGAAGCTGGTGTTGAAACCCAGAATAATGGCGTCGCTGGCTGCTGCCAGATCCACGTCAGTCTCGGTGATCTCCCCAGGAGCTGCTAGAAGCACTCGCAAGCGCACTTCTTCTTGCGGCAGATCCTGCAGCGCCGTCTGGATGGCCTCGGCGGATCCCTGCACGTCCGTCTTGATGATCAAGTTCAACTCCTTGAGCTGGCCTTCCTGGGCCTTGGCAGAGATGCTGCCCAAACTCACCCGCCGCGACAGCAGCGCCTGTTGCAGACGGGCTTGCCGCAGGGCTTCCGCTCGCTCCTCGGCAATCCGCCGGGCTTCTTTCTCGTCGGCGTACACCTGGAACTCATCCCCCGCTGCGGGCACCTCCTCCAGGCCCAACAGTTGCACCGCCGAAGAGGGCCCCGCTTCCTGCAGCCGTTGGCCGCGGTCGTCCATCATCGCCTTGACCCGGCCCAAGACGGCGCCGGCCACCAGGGTATCGCCCACCCGCAGGGTACCGTTTTGCACCAACAGAGTAGCCACCGGGCCGCGAGCCTTGTCCAGGTGGGCTTCGATCACGGTGCCGCGGGCAGGCCGGTTGGGGTTGGCCTGCAGCTCCGCCACATCGGCCACCAACAGGATCATCTCCAGCAGAGCATCCAGGTTACGGCGGGTGAGAGCGCTCACCTCCACCATGGGCGTGTCGCCACCCCACTCCTCTGGCAATAGGCCGTGCTCCGCCAACTGCTGCTTGATGCGCTCTGGCTGGCTGCCGGGCTTGTCGATCTTGTTGATGGCCACGATGATCGGCACCTGGGCTGCGCGAGCGTGGCTGAGGGCCTCCAGCGTCTGCGGCTGCACCCCGTCGTCGGCAGCCACCACCAAAACGGCAATGTCGGTGACGCGGGCGCCGCGAGCGCGCATGGCGGTAAAGGCCTGGTGGCCGGGAGTATCCAGGAAAACAATGCGCCGCTTCTGGCCTTCGAAGTCCACGTCCACGTGGTAAGCGCCGATGCGCTGGGTGATCCCGCCGGCTTCTCGCTGGGCCACATTGGTGTGGCGGATGGCATCGAGCAGAGTGGTTTTGCCGTGATCCACGTGGCCCATGATGGTCACCACCGGCGGACGTGGCACCAGATGGTCGATGTCCTCCAGATCGAGGATCTCGGTTTTCTTGGCTTTGGGCTCTGCCTCGGGCCGACGTACTTCGTAGCCCAACTCTTTGGCCACCGACTCGGCCAGCGACTCGTCCAAAACCTGGTTGATGGTCACCCTCACTCCTTTAAAGAAGAGGGTTTTGATGATCTCGGTTTCGGCTACCCGCAGGCGGCGGGCCAATTCTTGCACGGTGAGGCTGCCCTCCAGGAGCAATACCTTCTCTTCTGGCAAGGATTCTGCTGCGGCCTCAGGAGCAGTAGCTTCGGCGGAGGCCGAGGGCCGCTGGGGGCGCTCAGCAGCCGGGCGAGGGCGAGCTGCTGCCGCGGGCGGACGATAGGAGGGGGGCTTGGCGGTGGGGCGCGCCAAGGGTTTGAGCGCGTTCAGCTCCGCCTGCTTGACGCTGGAGAGGACGGTCAAGGGATCCAAATCCAGAACGTCTCCGTCTCCTTCCTCTCTTCTGCGGCTGCGTTTGCGCTTGGCCTGGGTGCGGCCGGCCCGTCGTTCGAGGGCTTGTAGTTCCTCGTCCTCTTCTTCCACCGTCTTGCGCTTGAGTTTGGGCGCAGCAGGCCGCACGGGAGCTTCGGCCAACACCGGCGTGGGGCG
The DNA here is from genome assembly GCF_047502615.1 of Synechococcus sp. W60.3. Taxonomy (NCBI): domain Bacteria; kingdom Bacillati; phylum Cyanobacteriota; class Cyanophyceae; order Synechococcales; family Synechococcaceae; genus Synechococcus; species Synechococcus sp. W60.3. Next base: position 17,313 of record NZ_JANSHJ010000019.1, read on the forward strand.
TTCCTCAGGGATCCCTTCTGGCAAGCGAGGGGAAGCATCCGGCTCAGGGGGAAGAGGCTTAGCCACAGGACGGGTAGGAGGCCCTACCAATTCCAGCCGCCGCTGCGGACGAGGAGCCTCGTCAGCTTTGCCGCTGTCGGAGCTCTCTTCCTTCTTGGCCACCGGCGAGCGCGGCTCGGGACGAGTGCCAGGGCGGACAGGCGCGCCCACCAATTGCGGACGCGGGCGCTGTTCAGCTTGAGGGAGAGAAACCTTTTCCTCGACAGGAGGAGAGGTACGAGCGCCGCTGGGGGAGGGCGCCTCCGCAAGGCCAGGGCGACGGGATTCAGGGGCCCGTTGCGGCGGCTCGGGCCCTGAGGCGGCTCGTCGAGGGGGGGGGAGCACTGTCGGTCGCTTGGCCGCCGGAGCAGGGCTAGGTTCGGGGCTGCCGGCTTTGGCGGCAGCCTCAGGGCGAGTAGAAGCAGCTGCCGGCTGCGGCTCCTGGGCAGCCGGGCGCGCAGGCGGATCGACTTGCCGCCGCGGCGGGCCTATCAATTCGAGGCTGCCACCGGCAGCCCCTTTTTCAGAGGAGAGCTGGTCGGGTCGCTGCGGCGAAGGCTTGGAAGAACTGGCCTCACCAGCAGCAGCTTGCTGCTGAGCAGGAGCGGGCCGGCGAATGCCGACAATGTGCTGAGGGCGCTCACTTGCTTTGGCTTCGACGGGAGGCTGCGGTTGAGAGCTCTCAGGTTGCAGCTTGGGCCGGAGCCGGGGACGAGTCGGTTTCACAACGCGAGGTTCACTCAGTTTGCTGCGCACCAACTCGGCTTGCTCTGGAGAAATGGTGCTGCTATGGCTTTTGAAAGGGATCCCCAACTGCTCACAAACCTCCAGCACCTCGCGATTGTCACATCCCATTTCGCGGGCAATCTCGTAAAGTCGGACTTTATCGGTCATTCGTCTGCTAGCCTCTGCTCCTTGCTCCTTGTCAGTTTTACAACCCAAGTTAATACGATCCAAATCGCCAGATGGGACTGAACCTGTTGGGTGTGTGGCCACTTCCTTCGGCACAGCGAGAGCATCTCGGCGATCCTCCAAGAGCGCGGACTGGAGGGAATCCAAGTCCGAAGCTACTTTGGAAACATCCGCAGGGGACATAAAGCTAGGACAACCGGGGAAGAAACCAACATCAACAGTGCTTTTTAGAATAACCTTTCTGCGGCTCATACAGGTTGGCCGCAGCCAGTCCTCATTCTGACAGTTGAGAGGGGCTGCCGTGTAGTTCGCGACTGGATGAACCTGAAAAGGTGTTTCAATATCTTAACTTGGCCAATTCTGGAGCTGCCTAGGTTTTGTCTAAAGCGCTTGCCCCCGGGGCTGATGTTTCCGGGGGGCTCTGGGCCTCAGAATCGCGCAGCAGTTGCTGCTCCAGCAGTTGCCACAGCGAGTCGGGCACTGCTGCCTTGAGGGCTCTGCTCATCTGGTGCTTACGCCGGGCCGCCCGCAGACATTCGAGGCGGCGACAGAGGTAGGCAGAACGCCCCATGCCCTGATCCAAAAGCACCTGGTGAGTGTCGTATTGCCTAACCAGCCGCCACAACTGGGAGCGGGGAAACAGTTGGCGACAGCCGACACAGCGACGTAGCGGATCTGCCCCTGCCAAAAGACGCCATCTCGCTGAAGCACGGGAACTAGTCCAGTCTACTCCAAATGGGGCAGCCGCGACCTGAGAAACTCAAAGAAACGCTCCACCAAGTAGGGATCCCGCCAGCCCTTGGTCGTTTCTTGCCGCAGGATGTCCATGGCCTCCTGGACAGTGAAGGCTCGCTTGTAGGGCCGCTCCGAGGTAAGGGCGTCGTAGATGTCGACAATCTGAAAGACGCGGGCCACCAGGGGGATTGCTTCTCCCTTGAGGCCGTCGGGATAGCCGCTGCCGTCCCAGCGCTCGTGGTGGTGGCGGATAAGGGGCAGCACATCCCTCATGGTGCGCAAGGGGCGGCAGATTTCCTCTCCAATTAGGACGTGGGATTTCATCACCTCCCACTCTTCCGGCGTGTGCTTGCCCGTTTTGCCCAAGATGGCGTCGGGTATGCCCACTTTGCCGATGTCGTGCAGGTAACCTCCCCAGGTCAGCACCTTGATCAGGGGACGGGGTAGCTGGAGAAACTCGCCAAAGCTCTTGGCCAGGGCTGCCAGCCGCTCGCAGTGATCCCCGGTGGTCGGATCCCGGCTTTCTACACTGCGGGCAATGGCAAATAAAACCTGGGCGGCATGATCCAAGTCTTCATTGAGATGCTTCTGGCGAACGAGGGAGCGCACCCGCGCCAGCAACTCGGACTCGTCAAAGGGCTTGCTCAAGAAGTCGTCTGCCCCCGCCTCAATCCCGCGCAGGCGATTTTTGCGGTCGCTGGCCGCTGCAATCAACACCACCGGGATCAGGCGTGTCTCTTCATCAGCCTTGATGCGCCGACAGACCTCGAATCCGTCCAACCCCGGCATCATCACATCCAACAGGACCAGATCCGGCTGCAAGCTTGGCAGCATCTGCAGGGCTTGCTGGCCGTTTTCCGCCTCGCTGACGTGATAACCAATGCTCTCCAACAGATCCCCCAGCAACAGGCGACTGTGGGGCTGATCGTCCACGATGAGGAGATGGCCCGCCGGCTCCTGCTCTCCAAAAGGTGCTATCTCAGGGATCCCAACCCTCACGGGCCTCTCAGCTTGGGCGGATTGCATCTTGGTAGAGACTACTCCTAGCTCACCGCTTCCACCGTAATTTCAGCTCCCAATTGCAAGCATCCGCCTTTCCACTGAACTTGCCAGGGCCTCAAGCCGCCGCCAATCCCTTAAAACACGGGTAAATAAGGGGATTTTTTCTGTCGCAATTCCCTCGCTAGGGATCCCATTCCTCGGCCACAATGGGGATAATGGAGGTAGTCTTGGCTACGTTTTTGGCACCCGTTTTGACTTTACCATGCCGTCTTTTTCCTCTGAGTCTCTGCAGGAGCAGGTGCGCCGCATCGATGACCAGCTTTCCCGCCGATCCCTGGAGCTAGACCCGGCAGGCTACTTTGTCATCTATGTGGATCGGCAGCAGCAGCTCATTTGCGCTAAGTACTACAGCACTGTGATCAACGAGCGGGGGCTGGCCACCGACCCGGAGACTGGAGCGGTGATCCCCGCGCGGGGGCCGGTCAATCGCTCCCCGCAGCGGGTGTACGTTGGCCGGACGGCCAAAGAGTTGTGCGTCCAGATTTTTGAAAAAGAAAGCGAAAAGGTCGTCTCTCAGCTCAGCCACGCCGCCTACCTGGGGCGGGAGTTTCAGAAGGCAGAGGCGGCCCTGCTCTCTGGCGAAGAGTACGTGCAGGACTAAGACCAAGCTCGCTGCAGGAGGCCAGCCTATGGCAGAATCGAGCCAGCTTGCCGTGACCAAGATCACTGCAGGGCAAGCTCGGCCATGGACGACAAGGTTAAGCCGGGAGCCATTCTGCGGGGACGCTACGAAATCCTCGGCCTTCTGGGGCAAGGAGGGTTTGGGGTTACCTACAAGGCGGTGGATCGCGACACTTTCAACACTCCCTGCGTGGTCAAGCGCCTGCGCCCGCTCTCGACGGATCCCTACACCCTGGCCACGGCGCGCAAGCTGTTGGAACGGGAGGCCAAGGTTCTCAACCGGCTCAACAACTACGACCGGGTACCTCGCCTCTTGGCCCACTTCGAGCAGGATCAGGAGTTCTATTTAGTCGAGGAGTTCATTGCCGGGCACGACCTCACCCACGAGCTGGTAGACGGCAAGCCGCTCAGCGAGCCAGAGGTCGTGCAACTCCTGTGGGAAGTTCTCGAGATCCTGCGCCATGTCCACGCCCACCAGATCCTGCACCGGGACATCAAGCCGGCCAACCTGATGCGCCGCGACTTCGACGGCAAGTTGGTGTTGATTGACTTTGGGGCGGTGAAGGAGGTGGGACGACTAGGCAGACCTGCCCCTGGCCAAACCCAGGTGGCGACGGTAATCGGCTCGGTGGGCTACATAGCCCCAGAACAGCTTGGCGGCAAGCCCCAACCCTGCAGCGATATCTACTCGGTGGGGGTGCTGGCCATCCAAGCGTTGACTGGCCGTCCCCCCACCAAGATCCCGGACGATCCGTGTACTGGCCAGCTCCTCTGGCGGGATCTGGTGCCGGTTAGCAAGGAGCTGGCGGAGATTTTGGATCGCATGGTCTGTCCCCGCTGGCAGGAGCGCTTTCAATCGGCGGCTGAGGTAATGGAGGCGCTGCGGCCTCTCCTGCCTACCCCCACCGAAGGTGTAGCGCCTGCTCTCTCCCAGCTTTCGGTGGATCAACTCTTGGCGATGCGCTTGGTAACCCGCGGCCAGGAAAAAGCTCGCCAAGGGGATCTGCAGGGGGCGATTGCCGACTACACGTTCGCCATCCAACTGGATCCCCAGAATGGCCGCGCCTATAGCCAGCGGGGCAGCGCTCGCTACAAAAGTGGCGACTGGGCAGGGGCTGTGGAGGATTTCACCCAGGCCATTCAACTGACAGGAGACGCCCGTGCCTATGTCAACCGCGGCATCGCCCGCTACCGACTGGGGGACTATGAGGGGGCAGTTGCCGATTACACCCACGCCCTCCACCTCAACCCCAGCTGGGCCGTGGCCTACTACAACCGCGGCAACGCCTACCGCCAGCTCGAGCAAAACCAAAAGGCCATCGAGGACTATTCCCGCGCCCTTGAGCTCAACCCCGAGGAAGTACGGGCTTATTTCAACCGCGGCGTAGTGCGCGGCCAGTTGGGAGATGCGCAAGGGGCTGTAGCCGATTTTTCCGAGGTCCTCCGACGGGATCCCCAAGATACGGAAGCTTATTTCAACCGGGGCGTAGCACGGGCGCAGTTGCTGGACTTTCAGGGAGCCATTGAGGACTATACCCAGGCGCTGCAGTTGGATCCCGGCCACTCTAAGGCCTACTACCACCGCGGCCTGGCCCGCCAAGCTTTGGGGGAGTCCCAGGGGGCCATCGAGGATTTTTCCCAAGCCATTGCGCTGCAGCCTGCTGGGGCCTCTGAGGCGGGGGTGGCAGCGCAGGCGGAGCTCTATCTGCAGCGGGCTATAGCCTACCTGGGCAGCAACGCCCTGGAGGCAGCGCTGGCTGACTGCGAACAGGCGCTCCGCCTTAATCCTGCCCTGGCGCTAGCCCATTTCTACCGGGGGCTGGCCCGCCAGGGGTTGGGGGATCCGGCAGGCGCTTTGGCCGACTTCAACCGCGCCCTGGAGTTGGATCCCCAGCTGGCCAAGGCCTACCTCAAGCGTGGGATTGCCCATCTGGAGCTGGGTCACCTGGAAGCGGCTCTGGCAGACTTGAATCAGGCCATTGCTTTAGATGCCAGCGATGTCGGCGCCCGCAGCAGCCGCGGGCAGGTTCACCGGCTTTTGGGGGATCCCTTGGCGGCCCTGCAGGACTACACGGCTGCCCTGGAGCGGGATCCCCGCAACCCGCAGCTCTACTTCGACCGCGGCCAGATCTACTTTGAGCAAGAAGATTGGGCAGCAGCCTGTGAGGATTTCTCCCAGGCGCTGCAGTGGGCAGGCCAGCCGGGGGGCCCCCATGGGCTGGATCTGATGGCTCGTATCCACTTGTACCGGGGCATGGCGCGGCAGCGGCTGGAAGACTGGCAGGGAGCGCTGGCCGATTTCACGGCCTTGATCCAAGAGCAGCCGCAGGCTTCCCAGGGATTTGCCCTGCGGGCAGCGGTACACCTAGTCTTGGGAGACGAGGAGGCAGCGTTGGCTGATCTCGACCGGGCCATAGGCTGCAACCGCGACTGGGGGCTGGCGGATGCGGCGCTGGCCTACCGGCAGCGGGGGGATCTCCACCGCCAGGCCAACCGGCTGCAGCGGGCCATTGCCGACTACACCCAGGTCCTGGCCTTGAACCCGCAGGAGCGCCACGCCCTCCTCTGGCGGGCTCTCCTTTGGGATCAGGCGGGGGAAATAGAGAGGGCCCTGGCCGATTACACCCAGCTCCTGCAACTGGAGCCAGATCCGCAGACGCGCCTCTGGGCCTTGAACAACCGCGGCTGGGCCTACGCCCAACAGGGAGATTTTGCGGCAGCTATCCGCGACTACACGCAGGTTCTCGAACGGGATCCCAGCCACATCAAAGCCCACTGCAACCGTGCCCTAGCCCGCGCTGCCGTTGGTGACTGGCAAGGAGCCTGTCAGGACTTCCAAACTGCTCTCCAGTTGCAAGGATACGAGGGTCGCCTTTGGGAAGAAGAGACTCACTCCCTAGGCAGCTCTTAGCGATCCTCTACCCTGAGCCTAACTTGCTCCCGTCGCTCCTCGAAGTCGCTCACCAGCAGCCTTACCTTGAGCTGCCATTCTCCCGCTAAGGGCAAGAGGACATCTTCCACCTCAAACTGGCCAGGTTCTCTTGGCAGCGCCTGGCGGCGCAGAGGCGGGATCCCACGTGCGGGGAGGTCAAACTCCAGGCTCAGCTCCTGGGCGGGGATCCCCTTAACTTCCACTTGGATGCGGTTGTTGCCAGGGCGGCAGGGCAGGATCTGCAGGCGGAGGCTGCCTTCCGGCCAGCTCAATGTCTCTTGGCAAGCCGGTCCCGCTCCTTGGCCAGGAGGGGCTTGGGCCACCAGAAAGCTGGTCAAGGCCAGCACCAGAACTAGCCCCACCAACTCCAGGCGGACAATTTGGCGCAGGGATCGGCCCGCCGACCAAACCCCCTCTCGCAACGCCGGCAGCAGCCGCAACTTGTTGTGGGCGCCCAAACCCACGATCATCAGCACCAGCAACAGCTTCGCCCAGAGGTACTGCCCGTAGGGGTGCTCCCAGTCCCAGCCGCGGTGGATCCCGCCCCACCCCCCCCCGCCAGCACCAGCCCCGGCACAGCCCAGGTGGCCACATCGGAAAATCGTTGGATGACACCTGCCGATTGGGAAGTCCATTCAAGGACTCCGTCCCGCTGGCGCAATCGGCTCAACAGGCGCTCCACCCCCCACAGCCCCCCCAACCAAAAAGCCGAGCCGGCCAGGTGCAGCCCCAAGAGGGCCATCGTCCCTGCTGGATACTCGCTGGTGAGGGCATGGCCGATGGGCAAAAACGACCCTATCACCGCCACCGACCCCAGGCCGTTGGCCCAGCGGGGCCCGCCCTCGCAGGCCCAGATCAGAACTCCTAGCCCCACTAGCCGCAGTAGCGTACCCCAGCCGTAGGGAGAAAGCATCACACTCAGCAGCTTTTGCCCATTGAGGTGGGGGTAAAGCTGGGCCAAGTGCAAACTGAAGGCCACCAGAGTCAAACTAAGGGTCAGCCAAGCTGCCACGAAAGCCCAGGCCTTAAAGGACTCCGTCCCGCTGGCGCGAACAGAGAGCTCTATTCCATTTGCCCCCAAAACGCTCGAACGCCCCTGCAACAGCCGCCACCAGCCCAACACCCCCACCACAAAGAGGCTGCCCAGGTAGATCCCCCAGCGCACACCTACCAGCGGCCAATATAGGGGATCCCTTTTTCGAACCTGGGCCGCCCTCACCGCTTGAACCAGCTCTGGATCTGCAGTCCCCACCTGGAAGACAAACGAGCCACTCACCGGATGGGAATCAGCGGAAATGGCCCGCCAACTGACAAGGTAAACCCCCTCTGGGATTCCCTGGGGCAAATCCCCCTGAAGCGCCTCGCCCCTGCTCACCAGGTTTTCCAGGGGCAATACCTGTCCATTTCCGTCCAAAACCTGGAGCTGCGTAAGCTGCACCGGCTCATCGAAAACCAGCCGCACTTGCGTCGGCGCTTCCTGGAGCACCGCTCCATCTTCCGGGAAAGTGGAGAGCAAGCTGGCATGGGCAAAAGCGGGCGGGATCCCAGCCGTCCACAGCAAGAGGCCGAGGATCCCAGCCCAAATCCAGGCAAAAACCCTTCTAGGGCGAGACATCCTGCCCACCAGGCCGCCTAGCGGCTGCCGTGACCATGACCCTGTCCACTACCTCCACCTGTCAGCTTCAGCAGCGGGGCCGGCTCCGGCAAGCTATGGGGATCCTCGCCCGGCTGCGCCACCTGGATCCAGCGGTGCACACCTTTTTCGCACTCCTGGATCACCGGGATGGGGATGACCTCGCCGGGCCGATCCGGCAGCTTGGCGCGGATGCTGAACTCATCCATGAGGTCATCGGGCAGCGAGCCGCCACTCCAGATCACTTCGGCAACCGTTTCGGTGATCATCTTCCCGTGGGACTCGTATGGGGTCTTCAGCGGCCTTTTGACCGTCTCGATGTTCCACAGAGGGTGCACCATCGGCTTCACGGAAACAAATCCCTCTGGGATCTGCACCCGCAAGCGCTTGGTTGGGGAGCCATCACATCCATGGGGTACGCGAAAGGTGAGCTTGGTGTAGCTGCCTGCCGGGGCTTCTTGGGGATGGACGGTAACATGAGCCCAGGCAGAAGAAAGAGGCAAAAAGCTCATACCCAAAGCCAGCAGAGATTTTCTGGCTAGAGCTAAGTAACTTTGCAGACCCATTTCCAATCTCCTTTTTTTCCAATTTCTTTAGTTTTCCAATTTCTTCAGGGATGGCGATGGGATCCGTGGGATTCGGTTACGCTCATGCTGTGCTGACCCCAACTGGAGAGGCCCATGGACACCAGGCCGGCGCTGGCCAGGCCCATCGACACCAGCCCAAAAGAGAGGGCGCCCATCGCCACCAGGCCAATGGAGAGAATGCCGTGGGTCACCACGCCTATGGCCACCACCCCGTGGGCGGAGATGCCGACGGCCACCAAACCATGCGCCCCCACACCAACCGACAAGATTTTGCGGCGGGATCCCTGTGCTCCACAGCCCTGCTCCTGCGGCACCGGGGCGACAGAATTTTTCGGAGCCAAGGTCAGATCTTGAGTCCTCTCCTGAGCCATCAGCCTTTGCTCCAGTTGTGCTCAGCCCGGTCGAGAACATAGGCGGCCACGGCTTCGATTTCTTCTGGTTTGAGGAGCTTGCCAAAAGCGGGCATGGCCCCTTTGCCGTTGCGCACCTGGGCTTGGATCAGCTCAGGGGTATCCACGTGGTACTCGTGCAGGGCAGCCAGGGAAAGGTTTTTCGCCGCCACCAGAGTGTTGCGACCGTTCAAGTGACAGCCCACACACTTGGCCTGAAAGACCTTGGCACCCAAAGCCAAATCCGGTTCCGCAGAAGCCACCTGCGGGCCCCAGAAGACGGCGGCGCCGACCAGCAAAAGGAGCAAGAAAAACTTGATGATCCGCATTTTCCTCTCAACAATCTGCAAAAAACCGCTCATGGAAAAATCCAGCTTTTGAAGCCAGACCATTATCTCCACTAGGTCAGGTTAGGTCAAAAGACAGCCTGTCAACTCCCCTGCAGGTACCATAGGGTGCAGGATCCCCAGGGCCATGAGCAGTCTGCCGCCGGAGTTCATCCAGTTGGTGCGCCAGAAGGCCGACATCGTCGAGGTGGTGGCCGAAAAGGTGGTGTTGCGCAAGCAGGGCAAGAATTTCGTCGGCCTCTGCCCTTTCCACAACGACCACAAGCCCAGCTTTCAGGTCAGCCCCAGCAAGCAGATCTACAAGTGCTTTGCCTGCGGGGCGGGGGGAGATGTCATCCGCTTTGTCAGCCAGATAGAGGGCCTTTCCTTTGCCGAGGCGGTGCGCCACCTGGCCCGCCGCTACCATGTGCCGGAGCCCAAGGGATCCCTCTCCCAGGACTACGAGCGCCAACTCTCCCACCGGGAAAAGCTGCTGGAGATTTTGGCCCTGGCTGCCGATTTCTATCGGCATGCTCTCCGCTCCCAGATAGGATCCGCCGCCCGCCAGTACCTGCACAGCCGCCGCCTGAGCGAAGAGACCTTGCAAAAATTTCAAATCGGCTTTGCTCCCCCCGGCTGGCACTCGCTCTACGAGTACCTGGTCAACCAAAAGCGCCAGCCGGTCAAACTTCTAGAAGAAGCCGGCTTGCTGGTGCCGCGCCAGCAGGGATCCGGCCATTACGACCGCTTCCGCAACCGCATCATGCTGCCCATTTTCGATTTGCAGGGGCGGGTCATTGGCTTTGCCGGCAGAGCCCTGGGAGAGGAGCAGCCCAAGTACCTCAACTCCCCGGAAACGGAACTTTTCAACAAGGGCCAGGTGGTCTATGGTCTCAACTTTGCCCGCGAGGCCATTGCCAAAGCCGACCAAGTCTTGGTGGTGGAAGGCTATTTCGATGTCATCGCCCTGCACCAAGCCGGCATCGCCTATGCCGTAGCCGCGATGGGCACAGCCTTGACGCCGCACCAGGTCAAGACTCTGCTGCGCTATACCCAGTCCAAGCGGCTGATTCTCAACTTCGATGCCGACCGCGCTGGGTTGAATGCCGCCAAGCGGGCCATCGAGGCCATTGAAGAGCAGGCGCGGCGGGGGGAAATCGAGCTGCGCATCCTCACCCTTCCTGCCGGGAAAGATGCCGACGAGTTCCTGCGGCAGCACTCGGTCTCCGCATTTGAGGCCCTGCTGGCTCAGGCTCCCCTGTGGCTAGATTGGCAAATTGACCAGGTGCTGGCCGGTCGGGATCTCGCTCAAGGTGCCGATTTCCAACAGGCCTATCAGGCGCTGGTACAACTGCTGGCTGGTTTGGGCGGGCAATGGCGCTCTCTGTACATCCACAAAGTGGCGGAATTGCTCAGCCGGGGCAACGCTCGCCTCTGCCGCGATCTGGAAGAGGACCTGCGCCGGGCCGTGCGCCAGTACCGCTGGTCCAAACCCCGGCAACTTGCTGCCCCCAAGGGATGCAAACTTTTGCAATCGGAGTCCCACCTTCTGCAGATCTTTTTGCACTTTGCCGAGTACCGCCGCGAGATCCGCCAAACCTTGATGGAGCGGGAGCTGCAGTTTAGCTTCCGTCCCCACCGGGAGCTGTGGCAGCGGATCTTGGAGCTGCTCTCGGCCCAGCCGGAGCTGGAAGACCAGGGAGAGGGTCTCCTGACCGCCCTGCGCACCCTCTGCGCCCAAGACGAGGACCTCAACGAGCGCCTCAGCCACCTGCTCTGGCTGGACGAAAATACCCGCTTGGCCCTGATGCGTCCGCGCCTGGTGGTGCGGGCTGCCTTGGCCAACATGGAGTTGGAAATTCGCCAGAAGCGCTACCGCTACTGGACGCAGCTCTGGGATCAGGCCTTTTCCGAGGGCAACACCGCTCTGGCTGCCCAGTACCAGGCCAGCATTCAACAGGAATATCAGGCTATTCAGGCCTTGCAGCGCCAGGTGCAACTCAACCTGGAAGACCTGCTGGAGGCACCGCTGGCTGAAGACTAGGGGGGCTCTTCTCCCTAAGGGAGCGGGGCAGGGGGTGAGGGCCCAGCAAAGCGCGCTGGCGAGAGGCTGGGGAGCCACTCATCCTCTTGTCCATAAGCCTGCTGGGCAAAGCGGCGAGCCAGGGCCGGCAGGATGGCCAAAGGGCTGCTGAAGCCGGAGAAGAGCTGCAGCCCTTCCCAGCCGGGCAGGGATCCCACCAAAGGCTGGTGATCGGCGCTGAAGGCCACCAAGCAGTGATACCACCGCCCAGGCAGGCGGGCCACCTGAGGCAGGTAGCGACCGGCCTGTTCCCGGATCTGGGCTTCGCTGGCAGCGGCATCTACCTCGGCCATGGGATCCGTCAGCACCCGACTAATCTGCCCCAGGCGAAGGCTGCCGTCGAGAAACTGCACGATCCCGACATCCAGGATGGGCGGGCAGAGCTCCTGTCCCGGCTGGTCCCAGAGGGGATCCCGGTCGGGGCGGCCAGCTTGCCGCTCCAGCTCCAAACGCTGCACGGGCGCGCCCATGACGATGGCTCTCAACCGCACCTCCGCAGGATCCAGCTCCAGGGATTCGGCGTGGGTGAAGTAGATAGGAGCCCAGATCCCGGCCTGGCGCAACAAAGCCCGTGTCCAGCCGCCGGCGCACACCACCACCTGAGCCGCTCCGCAGAAGTCGGTATCCGTCTCCACGCCCGTAATGCGCCGGCCCTGGCGCCGCAAGGCCCTTACGGTTTGCAAGAGCAGGGATCCCCCTAGGCGTTGGAAAGCCTTCTGAAAAGCCAGCGTCGTCAACCAGGGGTGGATGTGGCCATGCCGCGCCCAGAGTACACCCTCGAGGGCGGCAGGGTTTAAAAGCGGCTCTAGCTCACAGGCCGCCTCTACAGAAATTCGCTGCGGTGGGATGCGACAGTCGGCCAGATCGGCTTCCACTGCCTCCATCCTGTAGCCAGGGGCAACGGGCATGAGCAGATCCAGCTCGCGAAATTGAAGATCCGCCTCCAGCTCCTCTGACAGGGTGCGGTAGCGCTGGATCCCTTCTTCCCCCAGGGCTTTGAGCAGGGGGGTTTTCCCAGCCCAATGGGCCAGGCCACCGTAGCTGTAGCGAGTGGCACTGGACGGCAGCGCTTCCTTCTCAACGAGGAGAACGGATCCCCCCTGGCGGGCCAGCTCGTAGCTCAAGGCTGCCCCCGTGATCCCGCCGCCGACGACGATCCAGTCGTAGTTGGCCATGCTGCGGCCCTGAAACCTATCTTGTGGCAGAGTGGCTCTTTCAGGGTAGCAAGCACAGCAGAACCTAAGCCGTGGCGGATACCAGCTGAGGCGGAACCCACAGAGAGCCTCCCTGAGTCCTGATCGAGTGTTCCCGCCGAAGTCGAATGGCGTTCTCTGGCGTTCATCGTGATCGATAGCGTAGCAAGGGTGAAGATATGAACGAACTACTGCAAACCATCAACCGCAGTCTTCTAGAGATGGCGTTCGGGCCGTGCGGCGCCTGGCGGGATCCGCAGCCAACCGGTGGATCCCCAGCCCTTCCCTACAAATGCTGCTGGTGCAAGTCAGCCAAGTGGGTGCTTGGGTGGCAGGGATCCTGGCAGCCAGCGTGGTGGCTTTCCCAGATCTGCGCCTGGGAGATCTGATCGGGCTGTTGGGGTTAGGGTCGGTGGCCATCGGTTTTGCTTTTCAAGATATTTTCAAGAACTTCCTGGCGGGCGTGCTGCTGCTTTTGAACGAGCCTTTTCAACTCGATGACCAGATTGTCGTCGGGGATTTTGAAGGTACAGTTGAGGAAATCAGCATTCGCTCCACCCAGATTCGCACCTACCAAGGAGAACGGGTGGTGATCCCCACCAGCCCGATCACGGTCTTAACCGATCGCCCCTTTCGCCGCACCGATCTGGAGATTGGCCTCGACTACAACACACCCCTGCCCAAAGCTTTGGAGGTGCTGCTGGAGGCGATGCAAGGCGTGGAGGGAGTGCTGGCGGAGCCCCCTTTGAGCTGGACATCGTCGGCTTTGGCGACAGCTCCATCGATTTTGTGGTGCGCTACTGGACTCGGCCTCGCAAGGCGGAGGTGCGCCGCGTCCGCACTCAGGTGATATCGCCCTCAAGCAGGCCTGTGACCGGGCCGGATTGGTCATTCCCTACCCGATTCGCACGGTGTACCTGTTCGACCAGCAGGATTTTCAGGATCACCTCCCCACTTCCAGAGCCGCCTAGGGATAGCGGGCCGGCAGCATTTGGAACCGGCTCTCCCCCAGCAACACCGCCTTGGGGTTGGGATAGGTATCTTGCAAAAGGGCGCAGGCACTCCCCGCCCTCCGGCTACTGCCTGCCAGCAGGCAAGAGTCTCATCCGTAGAGGAGCCGCTCCACCGCTGCCACAATATCTGCCGGCTGCACAATGGTGGCCGCTTCTAGCGTGCCGTTGTAGGGGGTGGGAATGTCTTGGGAGGCCAGGCGCACTACGGGCGCGTCCAGCTCGTCGAAGAGTTCTTCCATGATGCGGGCCGTCAGCTCTGCCCCAATGCCGCCCGTTTTCATGTCTTCTTCCACGATGACCACCCGGTGGGTTTTGCGCACCGAAGCAGCAATCGTCTCCATATCGAGGGGCTTGAGGGAGATCAAGTCGATCACTTCCGGATCGATCTCCTGCTCCAGCAGGGTGTCCACGGCCTTAAGCACGTGGTGGCGCATGCGCGAGTAGGTGAGGATGGTAACGTCAGATCCCGTGCGGACAACTTCCGCCTTGTCCAGGGGCAAGAGGTACTCCTCCTCCGGCAGGTCTTCTTTGAGGTTGTAGAGGAGCACATGCTCGAAAAAGAGAACGGGGTTGTCGTCGCGGATGGCCGACTTGAGCAGACCCTTGGCGTTGTAAGGGGTGGAACAGGCGACGATCTTCAGACCCGGCACTGCCTGAAAGTAAGCCTCCAGCCGCTGCGAGTGCTCGGCTCCCAATTGGCGTCCCACCCCGCCTGGCCCGCGGATCACCAGCGGGATCTTGAAGTTGCCGCCGGACGTGTAGCGCAGCATGCCGGCATTGTTGGCAATTTGGTTAAAGGCCAGGAGCAAAAAGCCCATGTTCATCCCTTCCACCACAGGCCGCAAGCCGGTCATGGCTGCCCCGATGGCCAAGCCGGTGAAGCTGTTTTCGCAAATGGGGGTATCCAGGAGGCGCATCTCCCCGTATTTGCGATATAGGTCTTTGGTGACTTTGTAGGAGCCGCCGTAGTGGCCCACATCCTCTCCCAGAACAAACACATTGGGATCCCTGGCCATCTCTTCGTCGAGGGCGGCACGCAAGGCATTGTAAAGGAAGGTCTCGGCCATAGAGGGCAACCGCTGCTCAAAAATGTTGCTAAGTTTCCATTAAACCATTTTGCCGGCAGGGATCCGCTGGCAGACAACCCGCTGGGCAGGGCACCTCGCCCCTAGGGATCCCAACCCCGGTCATGTTGCCAAAAGCACACCAAAACGGTATCAGCAGCTCTGCGAGCGCCTCGCCAAAACCCGCAAATGCCGATTCTTTCGTTGACCCGCTCGATGCCTTGCGCCACAAGGCTTTCAGGCCTCTCACCCCCCCTCTTCGGGGCCCTTTTTTGCCGTTTTCGACCGACCCCCTCGCAAATAGGCCTTGCATTCCTTGCCCCGCTTGGGTTTAATAAGGGTAGAGTTCCCCCTTCGGGGGGATCCCTAGAAATTGGAAACACCACCGGGATCCAAGGAAGACCCAGCCACCAGCGGGTGTTCCCCCTTCGGGGGGATCCCTAGAAATTGGAAACAAAGCCTGCGGGTTCCGCTTGCTCTCCGAGTACCACTCTTGCGAGTTCCCCCTTCGGGGGGATCCCTAGAAATTGGAAACCCGAGTCGCACGTGTCCAACACCCTGGATCCCCGCAGTGTTCCCCCTTCGGGGGGATCCCTAGAAATTGGAAACACCTGCTCCAGAGTTCGCGTCAGCGAGATTTCCGCCTGGTTCCCCCTTCGGGGGGATCCCTAGAAATTGGAAACTACAAGGAAGCGCTGTTGAGTCCCAGCCCCAGGAACCGAAGTTCCCCCTTCGGGGGGATCCCTAGAAATTGGAAACCTTTAACTTCCCCAACCCAGCCTGGAGCATAGAGATCGTTCCCCCTTCGGGGGGATCCCTAGAAATTGGAAACCCCTGATCCCCACAGTGGCAGGGAATAAACTTCCCTGCGTTCCCCCTTCGGGGGGATCCCTAGAAATTGGAAACGACGAAGCTGAGTATCTAGAAGAGTGTTCTGTACCTGAAGGTTCCCCCTTCGGGGGGATCCCTAGAAATTGGAAACAGCCTTGAGTAAGGTTAGATCAACTGCACTTGTCTCAAGTTCCCCTTTCGGGGGGATCCCTAGAAATTGGAAACAGTGCAGCTGCAATTATGTCGTCATTCAACTTTAAGTTCCCCCTTCGGGGGGATCCCTAGAAATTGGAAACACTTTCTTACTAACCTGATAGCATCCAGGTAACTTATGTTCCCCCTTCGGGGGGATCCCTAGAAATTGGACTAGAAATAGAAAATGAGCTTGCTGCTGCCGAAGCTAGCCCTGACATTGGGAGATCCGGCGGGGATTGGGCCAGAGATTGTGCTCAAGGCGCTGGCGGATCCTCAGGTGCAGGCCTGCGCCCAGATAACGGTGGTGGGCGAGCGGCAGGTTTTGGAAGCTACCTACTGCCTTCTGCGCCAGCGAGGGGCAACCGACCTGGCCGACCCGGCAGGGATCCCGGTGCTGGAGGGCGGCAGCGGCTTCTACCTAGAGCCGTCGCGCGTGGGCCGGGGGGATGTCGCAAGCGGGGCGGCCAGCTTTGCCTACCTGAAAACAGCTATTGAAGAAGCGCTGCGGGGCCAGTTCCAGGGGATCGTGACCGCTCCCATTGCCAAATACCTCTGGCACCAGGCGGGCTACCCCTTCCCTGGCCAAACAGAAGTTCTGGCCCAGCTCAGCGGGAGCGAGCGCTACGGCATGCTGTTTGTGGCCCGTTCTCCCCACAGCGGCTGGCAGATCCGGGTTTTGCTGGCCACCACCCACATCCCCCTGAGCCAGGTGCCCCTCACCCTTACCCCGGAGCTGGTGCGCGCGAAGTTGGACTTGCTGGTTGGATCCCTGCGTAAGCTCTTTGGGATTGTCAATCCGGTGATTGCTGTGGCTGGCCTTAACCCCCATGCTGGCGAGCAGGGGCAGCTTGGGCAGGAAGAGAAAATGTGGCTGGCGGAGCTGCTAAGAACCTATCCCCACGCCAAAATCTGGGGGCCGCTTCCCCCCGATACCATGTGGCTAGCGCCCGCCCAGGCCTGGTATGGTCAAGGAGCTCCTGCTGTGGCCGATGCCTACCTGGCTCTCTACCACGACCAAGGCCTGATCCCCGTGAAGCTGCTGGCGTTTGACCGGGCCGTCAACCTAACCCTGGGGCTGCCCTTTATTCGCACCTCCCCCGACCACGGCACTGCCTTTGACCTAGCCGGGCAGGGGGTAGCCCGCGCCGAGAGCCTCAAGCAGGCCATCCTGCTAGCAGCCGAGCTGGCCCTCAGCTCTGCCGCAGCGTCTCGATCCCTTCAGGCCCAGCGATAATGGCCTCCGTGGCCATGCCGATAAACAGGCCGTGCTCCACCACCCCCACCGTTCCCTTGAGCTGCTCGGCCAGCTTGGCCGGATTGGCGATGGGGCCAAACTGGCAGTCGAGGATGTAGTGCTGCTCGTCGGTGAGGTAGGGATCCCCCTCGGCAGTGCGCCGCAGCACCGCCTGACAGCCCAGGGCCTCCACCCGCGCTAGGGTCGTCTTCCAGCCAAAGCGCACCACCTCCACCGGCACCGGGAAGCGGGTGCCCAGGTGGGCCACCTTTTTGGAGGCATCGGCGATGATGATGAGCTCAGCAGCGCTGGCCTCCACCAGTTTCTCCCGCAGCAGAGCTCCCCCTGCCCCCTTGATGAGGTTGAGGGATCCCACTTCGATTTCGTCGGCTCCATCGATGGCAAGATCTAGGCGCGGCTGCTCCTCCAGCGTGGCCAGCGGGATCCCTAGAGAGCGGGCCTGTTCTGCCGTGCGCTCGGAAGTGGGCACCCCAATGAACTGCAGCCCCTCCTTTTGCATTCGCTGGGCTAGGGCGCCCACAGCAAAGGCGGCTGTGGATCCCGTGCCCAGCCCCACCACCATGCCCGACTGCACCTTTTGGGCCGCCGCTTGGGCTGCCGCCTGTTTCAGCTCATCTGCACTGGCCATCTCGCCTTTCCGAAGTTCAACCGAATTATTCTACCGTCCGCTCCAGCTAAAGCCTGCTGGCGCCTCCACCACCTGGCCAAAGAGATCGTAGGGCTCGGCCCGCGTAATCTGCACCGGCACCAGGGATCCCAGGGATCCCGGCCCGCGCACATACACCACCCCGTCCACCTCAGGGGCAAAGCGGGGGGAACGGCCAATCCACTCGCCGGTGCGGGGGTTTTCCTGCTCCAAAAGCACAGGCACCACCTGCCCCACCTGCTCGCGGTTGCGGCGGAAGGCGATCCCTTGCTGCAGTTGCATTAGGCGGGCGCGGCGCTCTTCCTTGAGGGGCTCCGGCACCTGCTGGGGCAGATGGTAGGCGGGCGTGCCCTCTTCCGGGGAAAAGGTGAACACCCCCACATGGTCAAATTGGTGGCGCTGGACAAACTCCAAAAGATGCTGGAAGTGCTCCTCCGTCTCGCCGGGAAAGCCGACGATAAAGCTGGTGCGCAGGACAGCCTTGGGCAGGGCCTGGCGCAGCCGTTCGATGAGCCGGTCGTTAACCTGGCCCTGCCAGGGGCGGTTCATGGCCTTGAGGATCGCTGGGTGGCTGTGCTGCAGCGGCAGATCCAGATAGAGCAAGAAATTGGGCGTCTCCTGAATGGCCTCCACCACCGCCGGCGTAATGCCCGTGGGGTAGGCATAGAGCATGCGGATCCAGGGGATGGGGATCTGGCCCAGAGCGCGGATAAGCTCGGCCAGCCGCGGCTCCCCGTAGAGGTCGAGCCCGTAGTTGGTGGTGATCTGGGAAATGAGGATTAGCTCCTGCACCCCTTCTGCAGCCAGTTGTTCTGCTTCCCGCAGAATGGACTCGATGGGGCGGGAGCGTTGCTTTCCCCGCAGGTGGGGGATGATGCAGAAGGAGCAGCGGTAATCACACCCTTCCGCCACCCGCAGGTAGGCCACCGGGGCATGGGTGGTGCGATAGCGGGGGACGGTCTCGTCGGCAATGTAATCTAAGCTCGAGGTAACGGCGTTAACCCGCTCTCCCCGCTCTGCCCGCTGGATAACCTGGACAATCTGGTGGTAGTCGCCGGTGCCGACGATGGCCACCGCCTCGGGGATCTCCCGCAGCAGCTCCTCTTGGAAGTGCTGCGCCAGGCAACCAGCGATGATGATCTTCTTGCCCTGCACCGCCAGCTCCATCAGGGTGCTGACCGACTCCCGCCGCGCCGCTTCGATGAAGCTGCAGGTGTTGACGATGACGTAGTCAGCGCTGTCTTCGTCGCCCTCCACCCGGTAGCCTGCCTGGGCCAGCAGGCCCAGCATGTGCTCGGTGTCCACCCGGTTTTTCTCACAGCCCAGGTGCAAAACGGCAACAGCCGGCGCTTCCTTGAGGGAAGAGGTAGACAAAGCGGTTTCTAACCAGTTCATAGCCCCAGGAGAGGACGCGCAAATGGCGACAAGAGCTGAGAAGATTAAAGCCTTCTTATTCTAGTTCTAGTTGGGTTTTGCTTTTAAAGGCGGGGAAGAGAACCGTCTATCTTGTCTAACTCGCTGCCAACCCGCTCAATCGGGATAGCCCCCAAAGTTAACCAAAACCAAGCCAACAGCCACTGCCAGCGCCAGCCCGGTGGCCGCCCAACTGCAGGGATCCCCGCCAGCCGCTGGCGGCACCAAGGGCGCCCGCCCGTAGCCCCGCAGGCGCAGCGCCTGGTAAACTCGCTGCGAACGTTCGTAGCTGCGAACCAACAAAGTGCCCACGGCAGCAGCCAGAAAGGGCAGGTCTTGCCGCCAAGTTGGCCCAGGCTGCCACAGGGATCCCCGCGGTCGCCAGCCCCTCAGCCGCGCGGCCCGCTGCATCCGCTGCCACTGGCTGCCCACTTCCTGCAAATAGCGCTGGGTTAGCCAGGCCAGTTCCAGGAGGAGGTCGGGGATCCCCAGCGCCCGCAAAGCTGCCAACAGGGCCGGTAGGGGAGTGGTCTCCAACAGCAGCGTCGCCAGCGCTAAAAGCGCCAGGCTGCGCCCGCCAAGGCAGAGGGCCCTCTCCAGCCCCTCCCAGCGCAAAGCCAGGGATCCCCAGCGCCAGAGGAGGGTGTCCCCAACGGCAAAGGGCAGGAAGAGGACAAAGGCTATCAACAGAACGCCGGGAGCGGCCAGGCGTCTGAGCCCTCGGCGCAGAGGCAATCCGGAGAGCCCCCAGAGAAAAGCCACCACCGTCCAGACCAGGGGTAGCAAGGCCAGGCGCTGCACCTGGGCAAAGGCCGCCATCAGTGCCAGCAGGCCAACCAGCTTGGGCAGGGGCCGCCAGCGGTGCAGCCAAGAAGGTGGCGGCGGCAGGGGAGCTTGTGAAGAAAGCATCCTCTCCCTAACCGGCATGGCCCGACGACAGGGATGAACAGCCTCAGCCCTATCTTTGGGCATCTTCTCCCAGCAGCTCCGGCTGCACCCGCTGCAAAAACCCCACCACCCAACGGGTAAACAGCCCCTCCACCACCGCCAGCGGCAGGTGGGCAGCTACCAAACTGGTCAGAGCCAGGTGCTCTGCCGAGGTGGAAGGGATCCCCTCCCTGCGCAGCGCCGCCAGCACCACGCCGTAAAACAGCAGCGCCGCCAGCACCACCCCCACCGCTCCCGCCCAAAAAGCGGCCCAGCCCGTGCCCAACCAGCGCCGGCTTGCCCGGAAGATCCCTCCTGCCAGAAGCGCCGGGATCCCCATAATGGCGGCGTTGATCCCCAGGGTGGTCAACCCCCCATGCCCAAAAGCCACCGCCTGAAAAAACAGGCCCACCACAATTGCCGGGTAGGCCAAGGCCCCCAGCATCACGCCCATCAGCCCATTGAGCAGCAGGTGCAGGCTGGCCGGGGGAAAAGGCAGGTGAAGGGAGGAGGCGACAAAAAAGGCCGCCGTGAGCAGCGCTGCCTTGGGGAGCTGGCGGCGGGGATCCTTTTCCAACCGCTGGAGGAGGTGTAGGCTCCAACCCGTAAGCAGGGCAGTGATGCCATAACCCCCCAGCCAAAGCGGTGCTGGCAAAAGGCCCTCGCTGATGTGCATGGCTAGTCTTGGCTCAAAGCGGCAGCATCCACTGGGGAGTCGGGGAGTTCTGGGCCTTGGAAGGGGCGGGGCCGGGAAAAAAACAGGGCCGTGCCCAAACAGCCCCAGATAACACAGGCAGCCATAACCCCCCGCTGCAGGGGGCCAAAGCCAGGGGAGGAGGGGCTGGGGATCCCTTCTGCCTGCATACCCTCCTCGCCCACCGGCACGTTCACCACCCCGCCGTGGCCGGCCTGGCGAATGCGCACCTGCCACAGTCCCTTAAGCTCAGGATCCGGCTGCAGCCAAAACCGGCCCTCTCCGTCTGTCTCTCCCTCCTGCCAGGGGAGAGTGGGATTGGTGGGCGCAAACACCGTAACTCGAGCAAAACGCATCGGCTCGCCGGAATCGTAGCGGGCCTGGATCTCAAAGGTGGGAACAGCCCGCCAAGAGGCCTCCACCCCATGGCCCCAAGCCGGCGGAGATAGGAGCAGGCCCAAGGCCAACCAGCTCAGTTGCCAGGAAGGGGAAAAAGGGATGCGCTTTGGCCAGACTGAGTTCATCGGTCAGCAAAAGACAGAGGACACCCTTCGATCTCAAAAGCCACCCAGGCCTAAAACCTAAGGCAAGGATCCCGTCCCGCCGAGGCCGCCAGAGGAGGCGCGGCAGTGGCCCTCTCCCACGTGCCCCAAGCTCTGCAGGCTCTGCAAGACGGCCTGGGCCCTAGGGGATCCCTCCTGCAGGCTGCCCCAGTCCACCTCCAGCGGCTGGGATCCCGCCTTTAGCCCTTGCTCGAGGGAGACTGGGTCGACTGGGTCTAACTTCACAAGGGAGGCAAACCCCAGCGCCGCTGAGTTGAGGTCGTCCTTGGGAGGCAGGCTGCCATTCCCAAACAGGTGGTCGAAGTGGAAAGTCGCCTCCAGATCCGCCACCTGGCCTGCCCGGACAAAGCCCTTGCGCGTCTCCCCCACGTACTCGCCGCAGACAAAAGCCAGCTCGGGGCTGAACTTGAGCACAAAGGGGATCGCCTCTCCCTCCCCTTCTGCCGGTCGAGCTCTGCCCTCGATCCAGAGGGAGTAGCCCTTTGCTGGCCCCTCCGCTGCCGGCACTAGGCGCCAGGCCAGGGCGTTGTAGTGCCCAGGGGGGGCTTCCAGGGATCCCAGCAGGGCTCGCTCCGGCACCAAATCCACCGTAAGAGGCCCTGTCAGGCTGACCAAGGCCTTGGCCTGGAGCTCGCCTTCCCCTTGCGGATCAAAAGGGGGATCCGTCTGGTAGGCCGTAATGTCCGCCAGCGTCACGTACACATGCTCAAACTGCAACGCCCAGCCCTCTTTGGAGACCAGCCCCTCCCGCAGGAACGCTTCGCCGTTGGCCCACAGCTCCAGCGTGCCCGTAGCCGAGGCAGAGATCGCCTGCCCATCCCTGGCTGGCCCCGGCTCGACAGGCGGGCGACAAGCCGTCATGCCGGCTCCCAGACCCAGGGCCACCAGAACCATCTCTTTGGCCAGGGGTCGCAGCAATGACCACTGAAACCAAGACACCAGGTGCTGCCTCCAGTGTAAGAACTCCCTCCCGCTAGCGCGCCTGCCCCTCCCGACAGCGGCTGGCGGTACTGTCCCAGCCAACCACAAGCTCTCGCCAACCTACAATCCCCCACCGGGGCATCTTGCTACTCTTGCGCCAGGTTGCCGGCCCGCACCCAACCTTCCTGCCCGTTCTGGCGCCGGATGCGCTGCCAGCGGCCATCGGCGCTGTACTCCAACACCGTCACCACCTCATTCATGGGCAGGCCACCAATGTAAGCCCCTTCCCGGTCAGGAGTGGCCCGTAGCGCCAGGCCAATCGGCTCGATCACCCGCCCCTGCGCACCTGGGGCAATGCTTGTTGCTGCGGGGGGCCGAGTCGGCAAAGGAGTGGACTCTGGTGTGGATTCGACCGCAGGCGTTGCAGCAGTTGTGGCTGAAGCAACCGCTGCCCCACCCTCCACGGGGCCCAAATTGCCGGCCCGCACCCAGCCTTCCTGGCCGTTTAGCTCCCGCCGCACCCGCTGCCAGCGGCCATCAGCGCTGTACTCCAGCACCGTCACCGTTTCCCCCGCCACAATTCCCCCTTGGTAGGCTCCGTCAGCAGAAGGCTGGCTGCGAATGGCTAGACCTATGGGCTCGATTACCCGCCCGCGGCTGCCGGGGGGAAAGGCCTCAGGGTCGATGGTGCCCGCCGCCGGCAAGGACTCCGTCCCACTGACGCGAACAGAGGGGGAGGAAGGCAAACTTGTCGGGCTGGGTAAGGGATCCACACGCACCGCGCGAGGAAACTGAGGCGCCGCAGGAGGAGCCAGCAGGGGGGCAATGAACCGCCACGCCTGCCAACCCAGAGCAGCCAAGACCCCAACCGAGAGGCTCAGTGCCATTAAGGTGCCGAAGGGAAAACCGCTGGCAGCAGGAGAAGAACGGCCTCGCATTGGGTAGTTAGCCATCCAAAACTCAGCTCCCAAAAGCCGGAGACGAAAGCAAAGGGCTTTGCCAACGCTTGCAAGTACCAGAGCATCTCTGGTACTTCTAGTTTCGCCTCTGTGTACTGCCTTGGGAAGCCACCTACCCAGGGGCAACGCTGTCTGGAGCAAATCAGTAGCAAGTTTAGTTTCTACTTAGTGAACATATTCTCCCAGTCGGTGGTGAGAACCTCGTGGCCAAATGTCCACCCGGCCAGGAGCAAGGGCAAGGCCAAGCCCAGGAAGCCGAAGAAACTGATGACCTGGGCAATTTGTCGCTGGGCCCTTTTCTTTTTCGGGTCGGGGATGTAATTAGCAGCTACTGTGAGCTTTGAGCAAAAGGCCACCACCACCGCCCCCACCGGTCCCAAAACCAGCGAAGGCCACAGCCAATCCGCTACCTGCGCATACTCGTAGGCCCGGGTAAACGGCATGATGACAAAACACGCCAGCTCCAGGATCCCCCAGGTGAAGAGGGCCAACTGGATATCTTTGCGAAAGACTTCGTTGGGATTGTACATAGGCTTCTGGGATAAACCGGCGTGCAACTTTAAGGTTTGGCCTGCAAGTACAGAAGTGGCGAGGTTTTTGAATGGGCTTCTCTCTGCGGGCAAGAAGCTGCTGCGCGAATCCCTTTTACCTTACCCTTTCCCTTTCCTCCGGACAACCCAGTAGAATGAATAATGCCTGAGATTCTTGGGTTAGCCTCCCTTGATTTACCCAGAGAAAGAGGGTTCCAGAAAGGCCAAGCTCCTGGTGCAATCCAATGGGTAATGTAAAAACCTGAAGCTATTTGTTGTAGTCTGGATGGGCTGCCCTCTCCTGCCCAGGCGCAAAATGCGTTTGCCCTGCGGGCAGGGCTTTTCTACAACTCTGCCTCGTGCTGACTGTGAGAGCGTCAAGCTGCCATGTTACGCATCCTCATCATCGATGACGATCCCAGCATTTGCGCGCTGCTCAAGCGGTATTTGCAGAGGCAGGGGTACTCAGTCGAGGTAGCGACGACGGGGGCCGAGGGCCTCCAGCAGTTGCGCGCTTTTCAGCCAGGCTTGGTGATTTTGGATCTGAATTTGCCGGATGTGAGCGGCTACGACCTTTGCCAGCAGATGCAAAAAGAGACCGGCGTGTATGTGTTGATGTTAACCAGCCGAGTGAATCCTGCCGACAAGCTGCAAGGATTTCAGCTAGGCGCAGATGACTACCTGACCAAACCCTTCAGCCTGCCGGAGTTACAGGCGCGGGTACAGGCTATCCTGCGCCGAGGGCGGACGAGAACGGAAACAGGCAGCGCGCCGGTTTTGACTTTTCCCTCCTTGGTGATCGACCCGACCACCCGAGAAGTTATCCGTGACCGTCGCCCGATTAACCTGACCGCTCTAGAGTTTGATTTGCTCTACGCCATGGCTCGACACCCAGGACGGGTGTGGCGACGGTCTGAGCTGATTCAAGAGGTGTGGGATTTTAACCACGAGGGAGATGAACGGGTGGTCGATGTCCACATCGGCCAAATTCGCAAGAAGCTGGAAACCGATACCAGCCAACCGGAGCTGATCCGCACCGTGCGCGGAGTTGGCTACAAGTTCGAGCCCCCCACTCCAAAGGAGGGATGGGGAGAGGAAAAACCGTAACCTCCCTCTTTCCGAAGGAGAGAGGTTGAGGCTGAGGGCGCGCTAATCCAGGCGACGGCCCGTCAAGCGTACAAAAATATCTTCTAAGTTGGCAGGGCGCACCATCAGGCCGGTTTTGTCGGGTTCCGCTTCCAACTGCCGCTGGGCCTCCGCCAAGCTGGGGAAAAAGGTGTAGCTCACCTCCTGGCCAGGGCGGGAGCGCACCAGCAGGGCTTCTCCGTACTTGGCCCGCAACTGGTCGGTGCTGCCCAGCTCGATTAGCTTCCCGCCGTCCATGATGCCGATGCGGTCACACAGCTCCTCGGCCTCTTCCATGTAGTGGGTGGTAATCAGCAAGGTCATCCCCTGCCGGTTCAGATCCCGCAGGATCTCCCACAGCAGCCGCCGCGCCTGGGGATCCAACCCAACGGTTGGCTCGTCCAAAAACAAAATTTGAGGCCGGTGCAACAGCGCCCTGGCCACCTGGAGGCGCCGCTTCATGCCGCCGGAGAGGGTCTTCACTTTGTCGTGCCGCCGGTCGGCCAGCTTCACGTACTCCAGCCACTCGTCGATGCGCTGCTGCCGCTCCGGGTTGGGGATGTGGTGCATGCGCCCATGGAACTCCAGGTTTTCCCAAACCGTCAGCTCTGCTTCCAGGGTGATGGGCTGCAACACCACGCCGATCTGCCGCCGCACCGCCAAGGGATCCCGCACCACATCATACCCCCCTACGCGGATGGATCCCTGGCTGGGGCGGGTCAGGCTGGTGAGCATGCGGATGGTGGTGGATTTGCCGGCGCCGTTGGGCCCTAGCAGGGCAAACACCTCCCCCTGCGGGATCCGCAGGCTCAAGTCCTGAACCGCCACCTGCTGCCCAAAACGCTTCCACACCCCCTGCATTTCCACTGCCGCCGGCTGGGTCTGGGACAGGGCCGGGGCCATCGAAAGAGCGCTTACAGTCGGCTCCATCTGCGGGTGTAAAGAAATCTTTCTCCTTTAGCATACGCCAGGGCAGCCCCCCAAAACAGGTTTCTGGCGGGGAGCCCTTGGGCGGTCTCCTTTTGCTTTTTCAACTTCTCTAGGGCTGTGATCTCGCTCATCATCGTTTTCCCGTCAGCATTGAAAATGGTGAACGAGACCCAGTATTGACAAAACCACACCTAGCCCAGCAAATTGCGCAGAACAGCTCAGGCATTGGCCTAGCTGCTGAGCAACAATGAAGAGGCAAGGTGGGGTCAAGCCCCAGCTTTTCCCCAGCCAACAAAACGCAGCAATAGCCAGATGCAAAACAGAGACCGATTTGACCAAATTGATTTCCGCCTCGATCGCCTGGTAGGGGCGGTACTGACTTTGGCTGAAGCCGTCAATATCCCTCACCTTTTGTCAGCTCAAGATCCCAGGTCGTAAGGGATCCCCAAAAGGCGTGCCAAAATGGCAGCAGAGCTGAGGTTGTCCGCCGTTGGAGTTCCAGCAGGGTTCTGTTGACGCAGAAGAGTTGCTGGCCTTTTTTCGCTGTCGGCGCCTGCCCTACCTAGATCGCTTTGGGCCTCAAGAAGCCAAGCTGCCGCCGGAAAGCCTGCTGGAGCAATGGCGTCGGGATCGTCAAGCCCTGCAAGCTGCTGTGCTGGAGCGATTTCCGGGAGAAGAGGTGGCGCCGGGCAATGAAGCTCTCTTAGCAGCTATGGCAGCAGGGGCGGAACGGATCTACGGCGGCCAAGTCGTCGCAAAGCTGTTTTGGGAAGTGGATCCGGAGGGAGCGGCAGAGGCGGAGCCTACCGACTCTGAAGTTGCCCTCGCCCCCTCCCTTGAGACAGAGGTGGAGCTCACCGAAGACAACTCCACCGACAAGACATCCTCCAGCCTTGCGCTGCCGCCTGAGGCTATTCCAGAGTTTCGTTCCGTTTGGGTAAGCAGCTCCCTGGATCTCTTGATTCGGGATCCCTCCAGTATCGGCAAGGGCCAGCTCTCCTACCTACCGGTTCACATTCGCATTGGCAAGCGCCCCAAGCCGGAGTACGAGTTGTTGTTGGCGTTGCAGGCCGAGTTGCTTGGATCCCTGCAGGGTCAGGTACCCAAATGCGGCTTCTTGATCTTAAAAGACGGGAAGTGGCACCTTGTTCACCTCAGCCGACGCCGCACCCAGGTGCGTCGCTTGCTGCAAGATTATCTGCACTCCCTTGAGCAGGCGGAGCCGCCGCAGGTGTTTATGGCCCGCAGCCGCTGTCATCTTTGTCACTGGCGGGAGCACTGTCGGCAGTTGAATGCCGTCGCCCAGCCCCTCAGCCTGCTGCCGGGCGTAACCGGATTCCGCTATCCCCTTTTGCAGGAGGCAGGGATCCATTCGATTGAGGCTTTAGCTAACGCTCGCCTGGAGATGCTCCAGGCTATCCCCAAGCTGGGAGCCGGCGTGGCCCTGCAACTGCAGCTTCAAGCCCGTGCCACCCTCAGCCGCAAGCCCCTCTGGCTGCAATCCCCGCCTCAGGCTCTGCCGACAGCGCCCGTGGAGCTGTACTTCGATATCGAGGCGGATCCCCGCCACAACGTCGCTTACCTACTGGGCTTGCTCGTGGTAGAACAAGCAGAGGAGAACAAGGTTGTCAACTACTACAGTTGCCTAGCTGCTGAGCCGCGAGAGGAAGGGCAAGCCTGGCAACAATTCCTACAGCTAGTTCAACGCTACCCTGAGGCCCCCATCTATCATTTTCACAGCTTTGAAGTACAGACTTGTCGGCGACTGGGGGAGCAGCACCAAACGGATCCCCGAGAGGTGCGGCAACTGCTGAAGCGCTTTGTAGATTTGCACAGCTGGGTTCAGCGCTCGGTAGTGCTACCCATCGAGAGCTACTCCCTGAAAAACATCGCTCGCTGGCTGGGGTTTAAGTGGCGACTACCCGAGGGCAGTGGAGCCCACTCCATCTACTGGTACAGCCAGTGGCTGGAAACACGAGATCGCCGCTATTTGGAGCAGTCGCTCATCTACAACGAGGACGACTGCCGGGCTACCTATTGCCTTAAAAACTGGCTAAGCCAAGGTTCGGTTCTTGCCCCCGTCGACGGCCCAAGCCCAGATACTTGGGCC
>NZ_JANSHJ010000065.1:0-3415 GCF_047502615.1 Synechococcus sp. W60.3
GTTGGTTTGCTAAGTGCTGCTATTGTACCCCTTGAGCCCTTAACAGGCTGTAACTAAAAATCTCATCCGGCACGCCGCCGAAAGCTCCCTGCCATTATCCTGCCGAGCCGACCAAGCCGCGCACCACCCGCACCAGCTCGGCAGGCAGCGGAGAGCCGGGATCCCAGCACAGCTCCAGTTGGTTGGGATCCCTGGGTAGATCTTCCGGGCAGGGGCCGGTGTGCAGGACGGCCACACACCGCAAGTTGCCCCGATCCCGACAAAACTCATGCCAGAGGGGGATGGCCGCCGGATCCCGGCTGACCAAGAGATAATGGGAGCAGGCTTCCAGGATCGGCTGCTTGTGGGGATCCACCTTGCCGCCCACATCCACGATCACCAGGCTTTTTTGTTGGCGCAGGGCGAGGATGGCCTGGGCGTGAAAGCTGAAAAAATCGGGGGTCAGGCGGCCCCGGTAGCGGTGCTTGAGGATTTTGGCTTCTTCCGGCGGCAGATCCAACGTCCAATTTCCTTCCCCATCCCAGTGGGCCCGCTGCAGATAAACGTTGGGAGCCTGAGGCAGCAGGGACTCGAAAAGAGCGCGGGCCAGGCGGCTTTTGCCGCTATCCGGAGGGCCCACCACCATCACTGCCGCCGCCAATTCTGTTCGCGTCAGCGGGCCGTAGGCCTTGCCTGGCCTGCCCTGCACCCAGGGAATGATCTCGCCCACCTGCACGTCTGGGCTATGGCTGGAGACCACCACTGCCCCCAAGCGCGGGTCGTAGCAGGCCACCCAGCGGGTAAAGTGGCACTCGTGCACCAACCAGCCGTAGAGCCAGATGGGGGCGCGCCCGCTCAGCACCACTCCCAAGCGGGGGTCGATCCCCCCAGGCAGGCGCAGTTGGGCCAGATCTTCCGGGAAAATCAGCCGATCCGGTCGGGTCAGCTCGATTTCAATCACCTGAAACGGTAGCCCCCCAAGATGGGGTTTCTGCGGCCAATGGGCCAGATAGCCAGACCGCAACTGCAGCGCCACAGCAGACATGGAAATTGGGACAGAAAGACAACAGCCTGGCCCCAGTATGGGGAAGATTGGAAGCAAGATCTTCCAATTGTTGGCAGAGTAGGGGCGAAGGGATCCGACCTTGGTCTGTGCCTTGCCCTGGAGGGGGAGATGAACGGAGGGGAGTTGCCTTTGACGGTGGAGGTGTTGCGCTGGCTGGCAGGCGGGCAGTTGGCAGAGCGCCTGGAGCGGGCGGTGCGTCTCTGGGTGTTGCTCCAGGGTTTGTACAGCGAAAACCGTTGGCCGGATCTGCCAGAGACCTTTGGCTACACCCACATCCGCGATCGCCTCTTCTCGCCCAGCCACCCCCGGCAGGATTTGCCCCATGGGATCTCCTGCCCGGATCCCAGTTGCATTTGCCAGAAGCCTCTGAGCTTTTGGCTGGAGCATCCCGACCTGCTGGCCGCCTTAAAAGCCGAAGTTCCCCATCTGGAGACGCGGCTGGCCAGCCGGCCCTTTTTGAAGACCCACCGCACCCTGCGCAAAGAGCTGGACTACCTGGCCGCTCAGGGCTGGCTGCAGCCAATCGAGGCCAACTCCAGGCGAAGAGATAACTTTCGCTGCCGTGCCGCCGGGGATCGCCCCCCCTTGCCGACGCCCGCCTCGGCCTTGACGTTGTCGGGTAGCCAGCTTGAGCAGATCTACCACGTCCTCAGCGACGTGGCCTTTGTGCATCCCGATGTGCAGGTGTTGCTGGACGATATCTGGGGGGGGCATCAACACTCGCAGCGGCGGCTCTTTGTCTGGTTTGAGTACATCCTCTCCGACGAACAGCAGGAGCGGGTGGACGAATACCAAAACCAGCTAGAGGCTTTCTGGACAAAACCGGCAGCAGGGCTGATCCGCTTTGATTACGAAACTCGCCAGCACGGGATCCAAAAGGTCCTCACCTACCCGGTTTGCCTGTTTTATGCCCGCCGCGCCAAGTACTTGGCCGCCTTCGGCCAGCTCCCGCACGCTGCCAGATCCCTGGGCTGGCACAACTTTCGCCTGGATCGCATTCGCTCGCCTCGCCTGACGGTGGTGCCCTGGTCTGACCCTGCGGTGCCGGCGGAGCTCTTGGCCCGCCAGAGGCAGGGGAATCTGCCCACTCCTGAGGAGGTGCAAGCGGCCTGGGAAGAGGCCTGGGGATCCGATTTCTATCTGCCCAAGGCGCTCTTGATCCTGCGCTTTGCGCCGCAGTTTGCCCGCCGCTACGTGGACAACACAGTACGCCACCCCACCTTCCAGCCCATTGCCTACGAGCGGATCCCGGCTTTGGTGCGGCGGGAGATCGCCGATGCGGGGGAACGGGAAAAGATCTTGCACATTCTCCGGCAGAGGCCGGCCAGCGACCGCTACTTCTGCGCCTATGTGGGGTGGGAGACACCAATTTCACCATGCGCCTGCGGGATTGGCGGCCCAACGGCGAAGTGATTGCCCCTCTGGCCTATCGGGAACAGATGGCCCAGGAAGCGGAGGCAGAGCTGCGGTTTTACCGGCCCGAACTGGCTCTTGCCAAACCCGCCTGCCCATGACCACCCTCTACTTAACCGAGCCGGGCACCGTGGTTCACTGCCAGAACCAAAGCTTGCTCATTCGGCGCCGCGGCCAGGAGCAGCTTTGCCGCCTGGCAGAGGTGAAGCTGGTGGTGGTGTTGCCCGGGATCCAGTTGACCGCCGCCGCTCTGGCCCAACTGCTGGATCGAGGCATCGAAACCATTTTTTTGCGTGCGGATGGCGGTTTTCGCGGTCGCCTGCAGGGATCCTTCTCCACCAACTCTGAGATCCGTCTGGCCCAGTATCAGCGGGCCTACTCCCCCTGGGGGCTGAGGTGGGCCAAGGTGATTGTGCGCGGCAAGATTCGCAACCAACGGGCAATTCTACAACTGCACAACCGGGCTACCCGCGGCCAAATTGCCCCCTTACAGGAGGGTATTGATGTTATCGCCGCCTACCTGCAACAGTTGGATCGCTCCACCACTCCTCCGGATCGAGAAGCGCTGATGGGCCTGGAGGGCATTTGCGCCCGCACCTACTACCAATCCCTGCAACATTGCTTTCCGCCTGAGTGGAACTTCACTGGCCGCAACCGACAGCCGCCGCTCGACCCGATCAACGCTCTGCTCAGTTGGGGCTACGGGGTGCTGCTGGCCCGCGTGTTCTCGGCAGTGGTGATGGCCGGGTTGGATCCCTACCTGGGCTTTTTCCACGCCAATTTGCCCTATCGCCCCAACCTGGTGCTGGACATGATGGAGGAGTTTCGACCCTTGGTGGTGGATTGGGCTGTGCTCCAGCTTGTCAAGGCTGGCCTGCTCACGCCGGAAGACTTTGAGCCGTCGCCGGATGGGACAGGCATATGGCTGGGATCCCTGGCCAAAAAACTGTTTTTGGG
>NZ_JANSHJ010000020.1:0-1695 GCF_047502615.1 Synechococcus sp. W60.3
CGAGGGATCATACCGCCCTATCCGCTGGAGCTGTGGCTGGCACAACTGCACGAGTATGCGACGCCGGATCCGGAAAAAATCTATCTCAGCGCGCTGGGGACGGCGGTGGAAACCCTGCTGACGGGGGGCACCTCGGTGGTGGATCATCTGGCGTTGATCCCAGGCCAAGAGTTGGCCACCATTGAGGCGGCGGTACGGGCCTACCGAGAAGTCGGGATCCGCGCCTTCGTGGGCCCCTTGATCCAGGATCAGGCTCTCTCTCGGGGGTTGCCCAGCAGCTCCTCTTGGGATCGGGAGCCGGAAACCTATCCCCTCTCCACAGCAGAGGTGCTGGCCATTGTGGAAGAGGCGGTGCAGCGCTTTCACCGGCCAGAAGAGGGCATTACCCTCATGGTGGCTCCCACAGGGATCCAACTGTGCTCAGACGAGCTGTTCAAGGGCTGTGCGGAGTTAAGCCAGAAGTATGACCTACCCCGCCACGCCCACCTGTTGGAAACCCGCGCCCAGCAGATGTTGGCCCAGGAAAAGTACGGCTGTAGTGCTGTGGAGCATCTGGAGCGCTTGGGCTACCTAGACCGGAAAACTTCCTTGGCCCACTGCGTCTGGCTCAGCGATGCCGATATTGAAATCCTGGCCCGTACCGGCTCTACGGTTGTTCACAACCCCTTGAGCAACCTGCGCCTAGGCAGCGGCATTGCCCCCATCTTGAAATACCGCCGGGCAGGGGTGAACGTGGCCTTTGGCTGCGATGGATCCGCCAGCAACGATTCCCAGGATCTCCTGGAGGCCATCAAAATCGGCACCATCCTGCACAACATCACCGATCCCGACTACCGCCACTGGATCTCGCCCCGCGAGAGCATCGAGATGGCAGCCCGAGGTGGGGCAATCGGCTTGGGCCTGGGGGATCAGATGGGATCCCTGGAGGTAGGCAAGCAGGCAGATCTGGTGCTTTATGATCTCACCCCGCTGTCGCTGCTACCGCGCACGGATCCCATTGGGCTGCTGGTGTTGGGCCGGCCTACCCAGGCAGTCCACAGCGTCTGGGTGCGAGGAAAACAGGTGGTGGCCGACGGAGCTGTAACGACGGTGGATGTGGCTAATCTGCGACAGGAGTTGTTTGCTTGTAGCTCCTGGGATCCCTCCCGCCGCTCCCAGCAGGTGGCACAGCTGGAGGCCCGCTACCGCCGCGTGATGGGTTTGCCGGCATAGCCATGGCAGGGATCCCTGCGGGTTCAGAGGTCGACTGGGCCAAAGCCACTGCGCAGGTGAAACGACAGGCCCTGGCCCTGGGTTTTGACAAAGTCGGCATTGCCAGCATAGAGGATCCCCCCGACTTGCGGGGTCTGCAAGCTTGGCTGGCCGCAGGCATGGCCGCCGACATGACCTGGATGGCCGATCCCCGGCGAATGGATCCAGAGCGGGTGCTGCCAGGGGTGCAATCTCTGGTCTGTGTGGCCTTGAATTACTACACTCCCATCCGCCACGGCCAGGATCCCGGCAAGGGCAAGATCTCCCGCTACGCTTGGGGTCGAGATTATCACCGCGTGTTGGGACGGCGGCTCAAACAACTCCACCTCTGGATGCAAGCCCAGTTCCCAAATCATACGGGTCGATTCTACGTGGATACCGGCCCGGTTGCGGAAAAGCCCTGGGCCATGCAGGCGGGCTTGGGCTGGATCGGAAAAAACGGCC
>NZ_JANSHJ010000020.1:1705-51706 GCF_047502615.1 Synechococcus sp. W60.3
CTAGCTGATACATTTACGCTGAACACTGCTGAGCATTACTGCTCAGCGGTGAAGCGATAGCATTCTGTCCGTTTCCGTTGTCACTACGCGACGCTGACGCGACCGCGCTACTCGGACGGAGTCCAAACAGAAAGGCGGTATCCCGCAAAGCCCTGAGCATAACACCCAGAGCGCCTTGCCAATCTCGTGGTAGCCTATGGTTGCACTTTGGGCATCTAAACACCTTTGCGCCACCCAACTTAGTGTGGATGTGCCCGCACTTGGTACAGGTTTTGCTGGTGTACGCTTCCGATACTTCCACGACAACCACGTTTTTCTTCTTGGCTTGAAACTTCAGGAACTGCTTGAACCGATAGTGCGCCCAGGTGAGCATCGCCCTTGCTGTCTTGCTACCAAACTTCCTCCCTGCCTTGGCAACCATCTTGGCTGACTCGAAAGTGGGGAGGAATATCAATCGGTAGTTATCCGTGTTATCCGTTAGGAACGCCGCTACCTTGCGATGGCACTCGTCCACCAAGTTCCTGATTCTCTCCCGCAGACGAAACGCCGCTTGCCGCATTCGCCTACGCTTGAGTCTCGGCGCTTTGCTCAGCCTAGATTGCAGATCGTCTAGGTGGTAGCACAGCCGAACGATCCTGCCAAAGTCTCCCTTGGCGATATCTACAAAGCCCGCCCCATCAAACCCTGTAAGGAAACTTCTTACTCCAGGATCAAGTGCGATCACCCCCTTTGCTAACGAACACTGCTCGTTCACGGGCTCAGGAAAGATGGCATACCATCTGTCTTTCACCCGCATTAGCTCAGTTCCACGTGCCCATTCTCTGGGCATCTCCTCGGATGCACGGAACGCCAAACCTCGGGTGAGTTTCGGATACCACTTCCCATTGCGAAAGTTGCCGGCGTTGAATTGCAGCGTATGCGACCTGTCCCGCACACTGCGAAACCTCGCGTCTTTGCTTCGGCGAAACGCCAACCACGCCTCGACGACCGCGTTCTGCTTGATGTGGCAAGGGGCGTCCTTCACCCACCCGGGCAGGTCGGAGTGCAGGATGATGTCCCGCAGCTTTCTGGCCGTTTTTGGGGCACCATGCTGACGCTGATAGGCAATCGCTTGGTTGTAGCAGTACCGGCACGCCGCTTGCCACCGCTTCCAAACTTTAGCCAGCGCTGGCTCCGGATAAATCCGTATCTTTCTCGATTGCAGCCCGGTATTTTCTGAGTCCGTAGAGCCGACTGCTGAAGCAGTGCAGGATGGTGAGGATGTCCTCAACCAGTTCCTGTTGGGGAGAAAGGTGATCGTCATCGAGAACCAAGACTTCGCACCCGTATTGACGGCAGTACCACTCAACGAACTCAAATCCAAACCGGCAGAGTCGATCCCGGTGAGCGACCACAATCGTTCCGACGTCTCCCGCACGGACTCGTTCCAATAAGGCAAGGAACTTTGGTCTTTTGAAGTCGAGACCGCCGCCAACCTCTCCGACCACTTCGGCTCCAGGATAGAGGTTAACCAGTCTTGCAATCTGTCTTTCCAAGTCTGGTTTCTGTCCTCGACTGCTGACTCGGGCGTACAAAACGACTCGTTTGTCGTTTTTGGGCGCTCTGTTCGCGTCAGCGGGCCGGAGGCCAATGTAGCTGTCGAGGTCATACCTTCTCGCCCTACCGGATGGTGTACGTGTTGCATTGATCCAGCCCTTCTGTTCCCATCGCCTCAAGGTGTGGAGACACACCCCAAAATAATCCGCCGCTTCTCTCGGTTTTACATATCTAGCCATACCAAGCAGCCATACTGAACATACTGTACATTATTTTCAGTATAGTCCAGCGTATCATTGACTAGAGTCATGCTCCTGCCCCGGCGCGGGCGGCCAAGATGGAAGCCACCTAGGAGGCCCCGCACCACTAGCGCCAATGCAGCTTTCTTTCCAAGAGCAGTTTCCCTGCTCGCGCCAGCGGGACGGAGCCCTCAGAGCCCCTAGCTTCAGCCGCGGGGTAGTTTACCGCAATCCCCAAAAGAATGGCTTGACCCTGCCACTAGAAAGGGGCTCTCTCTAATTCCAGTCGGAGCGAAAGGATTTGAACCTTCGACCCCCACTACCCCAAAGTGGTGCGCTACCAAGCTGCGCTACGCCCCGACGCACCTAAGCCAGAGAAAATCTCTGGAGGTGCTTTACCAGTTTAGCTTCTAGAACCGGATCCCGGCAAGTGCAAGGCCTTGGTTACCGGATCCTGTAGAACACATGCTAGCATAGCTGAGCTGTCAAAATACCACACGCCCGAACTACCGGGTGTCCTCAACGGGGATCCGTTCGGGCGGAGGCTAACCCGTAGGAGATAACCAACTCATGAGCGTAGTCAGTTTGCCTCAACTGCTGGAGGCAGGGGTACACTTCGGCCATAAGGCCAGCCGCTGGAACCCCAAGATGCGGCCCTACATTTTCGCCGAGCGCAACGGCATTCACATCATCGACCTGGTGCAGACGGCCCGTTACCTCAACGAAGCCTATGAATACGTGCGGGAGGGGGCCGAAAAGGGGTGGCGTTTCCTGTTTGTCGGCACCAAACGGCAAGCCGCCGGGATCATCGCCCATGAGGCCACTCGCTGTGGCAGCTACTACGTCAACCAGCGCTGGCTGGGGGGCATGCTCACCAACTGGGCCACCATCAAAACCCGCATCGACCGCCTCAAGGAAATCGAGGAGATGCAGAGCAGCGGCCTGCTGGATCGCCTGCCTAAGCAAGAAGCGGCCCGCCTAAAACGGGAATTGGCCAAGTTGGAGAAGTACTTGGGCGGCATCAAAACTATGCGCAAGCTCCCCGACGCGGTAATCATCGTCGATCAGCGGCGGGAGGCCAACGCCGTTCAGGAATGTATCAAGCTCAAGATTCCGATCATCTCGCTGCTGGATACCAACTGCGATCCTGACCTGAGCGATGTCTTCATCCCCTCTAACGACGACGCCATCCGAGCGATTAAGCTGATTGTAGGCAAGCTGGCCGATGCCATCTACGAAGGGCGACATGGGCAGCTCGACACAGTCGAAGAGGATGAGTACGACTACGAGGGGGCCATGGACATGGATCTAGAGGATGACATTCTGGAAGATGTGGAGGATGAAGAGGAGGGGGATCCCGAGCAGGGAGAGTAACCCTTGGGCCGAGGGTGGGGATCCTGGGTGGTTCGAGTTGCTCCCTGTCCATCCTTTCTCCAGAAGCCTGTATCCTTAAAATCCAGATTCATCCTTTGTTCTGCTCCTGCCTATCCTCTGCATCCGGTCACATCCTTTCTGCCTCTTTGTACGATGTGAGATTTGAGGAACCCTCATGAGTATTGATGCCAAATTGGTCAAAGAGCTGCGCGAAAAGACGGGCGCAGGCATGATGGACTGTAAAAAAGCCCTGGAAGAGTCCGGTGGCGATATGGAGAAAGCCATCACCTGGCTGCGGCAGAAAGGGTTGGCAGGGGCAGCCAAAAAGGCCAGTCGCGTGGCGGCTGAGGGGGTTGTCGATAGCTACATCCACTTCGGCAACCGGATCGGTGTGTTGGTGGAGGTGAACTGCGAGACGGATTTTGTGGCCCGCAACGAAGACTTTAAGAAGCTGGTGCAAGATATTGCCAAGCAGATTGCCGCCTGCCAAAGCGTGGAGTACGTCAGCATTGACCAGATCCCTCCCGAAGTGGTGGAGCGGGAAAGGGCCATCGAGATGGGCAAAGAGGATCTGGCCAGCAAGCCTGAAAACGTGCGGGAAAAGATCGTGCAGGGCCGCATCGAGAAGCGCCTGAAAGAGCTGTCCTTGATGGATCAGCCCTTTATTAAAGATTCCTCGATTACCGTAGAGGAATTGGTGAAGCAGCACATTGCCAAGCTAGGGGAAAACATCCGGGTGCGGCGGTTTGCCCGCTTCGTCTTGGGAGAAGGGATCGAGAAACAAGAAGCGGATTTTGCCGCTGAGGTGGCCGCTCAGGCCGGTCTCAAGCCAGCACAGCCAGCGCAAGTGGCAGAAGTTGCAGCCGCTCCTCCCGCAGAACCTGTGGCTGACCAACCTGCTGCCGAACCTCCAGCAGAGTCCGTTGCCCCAGAACCCGTCGTCGCAGAATCTGCTGACGCAGAGCCAGCGCCTGCTGCTGAGGGCAAGCCCTCCAAAAAGGGCTCCACCAAGAAGAAGAAATAAGCCCATTCCACGCTGCGGATGGATCCCTGAATTCACCCCGATTGGTGGAAGCAGCCTACTCGGTGGGCCTCTCCACCCTGAGGGGGGCTGGCTAGGTGGTGACTTCCTCACGGGAAGCGTCCTGGGAGGGTATTTGGGGCTTTCCTCCCTTTTTGCCTTGGCACGGCAAAGTGTGAACTGAAGAACAGCTCTTTTGATTGCTGGCCATGAGCTACCTTTTGCGCAATGTGCTGATTCCCACCGCCACCGGCTACGAGACTACAGATGTCCGCATTGAAGGGGAGCGGATCGCTGCCATCGGCAAAGAGCTGGCGGCAGTGGGCCCAGATGGCGTAGAGCTCGATGCCCACAACAAGCTTTTGTTGCCCGGCTTTGTCAACGCTCACACCCACTCTTCGGAGCTGTGGCAAAGAGGGATCATCCCGCCCTACCCGCTGGAGCTGTGGCTGGCACAACTGCACGAGTACGCGCCCCCGGATCCAGAAAAGATTTATCTCAGCGCCCTGGCGACAGCGGTGGAAACCTTGCTCAGTGGCGGCACGACCGTAGTGGATCACCTAATCCTCATCCCTGGCCA
Source organism: Synechococcus sp. W60.3 (assembly GCF_047502615.1). Taxonomy (NCBI): domain Bacteria; kingdom Bacillati; phylum Cyanobacteriota; class Cyanophyceae; order Synechococcales; family Synechococcaceae; genus Synechococcus; species Synechococcus sp. W60.3. Next base: position 6,456 of record NZ_JANSHJ010000020.1, read on the forward strand.
GGAGCTGGCCACCCTCGAGGCGGCGGTGCGGGCCTACCGAGAAGTCGGGATCCGCGCTTTCATCGGCCCCCTGCTCCAGGATCAAGCCCTCTCTCAGGGGTTGCCCAGCGGCTCCTTTTCGGATCGGGAGCTGGAAACCTATCCTCTCTCCACAGCGGAGGTGTTGGCCATTGTGGAAGAGGCAGTGCAGCGCTTTCACCGGCCAGAGGAGGGCATCACGCTGATGGTGGCCCCCACCGGCATCCAACTCTGTTCTGACAAGCTGTTTGAGGGCTGCGCGGAGTTGAGCCAGAAGTATGGCCTCCCCCGCCATGCCCACCTGCTGGAAACCCGCGCCCAGCAGAGATTGGCCCAGGAAAAGTACGGCTGCAGCGCAGTCGAGCACCTGGAGCGCTTGGGCTACCTAGACCGGAGAACCTCGCTGGCCCACTGCGTCTGGCTTACCGATGCCGATATCGAGATCTTGGCCCGCACCGGCTCTACGGTTGTCCACAACCCCTTGAGCAACCTGCGCCTGGGCAGCGGCATCGCCCCCATCCTCAAGTACCGGCAGGCGGGGGTGAACGTGGCCTTCGGCTGCGATGGGTCAGCCAGCAATGACTCCCAGGATCTCCTGGAGGCCATTAAAATCGGCACCATCCTGCACAACATTACGGATCCCGACTACCGCCACTGGATCTCGCCGCGGGAGAGCATCGAGATGGCCTCTCGCGGTGGGGCCATTGGTCTAGGGCTGGGAGAGGAGCTGGGATCCCTGGAGGTGGGCAAGCAGGCGGATCTGGTGCTTTACGACCTCACCCAACTGTCGCTGTTGCCCCGCACGGATCCCATTGGTCTACTGGTGCTGGGCCGGCCCACCCAGGTGGTGCACAGCGTCTGGGTCAGGGGGAAGCGGGTGGTGGCCAACGGCGAGGTAACGACGGTGGATGTGGCCAAGCTGCGGCAGGAGCTGTTCGCTCACAGCACCTGGGATCCCTTCCATCGCTCGCAGCAGGCAGCACAACTGGAGGCCCGCTACCGCCAGGTGATGGGTCTGCCAGAATAGCCCTAGAATTGTCGGGGCCGACCGTGGGAGCAGCAGCCGATTGGGCCAGAGCCACCGAGCAGGTGAAGCGGCAGGCGCTGGCGCTGGGCTTTGACAAAGTCGGCATTGCCAGCGCGGCGGATCCCCCTGACTTGACGAGCTTGCGGGCCTGGCTGGCCGCGGGCATGGCCGCCGACATGGCCTGGATGGCCGATCCCCGGCGAATGGATCCAGAGCGGGTGCTGCCGGGAGTACAATCTCTGGTCTGTGTGGCCCTCAACTACTACACCCCCACCTGCCACAGCCGGGATCCAGCTAAAGGCAAGATCTCCCGCTACGCGTGGGGGCGGGACTACCACCGCGTGTTGGGACGGCGGCTGAAGCAGCTCCACCTCTGGATGCAGGCCCAGTTTCCGGACTACCGCGGTCGATTCTACGTCGATACCGGCCCAGTGGCGGAAAAGCCCTGGGCCATGCAGGCGGGCTTGGGCTGGATCGGAAAAAACGGCCTCTTGCTTACCCGCGAATACGGCTCCTGGGTATTTCTGGGGGTAATCCTGACCACTCTCCCGTTGATCCCCGACCGGCCCCACACCGCCCACTGTGGCACCTGTAGCCGCTGTCTGGAGGCCTGCCCCACCCAGGCCATTGTCAGCCCAGGGGTGGTGGATTCCCGCCGCTGCATTGCCTACCACACCTTGGAAAGCCACGCCGAGCAGATCCCTGCCGAGATCGCCCAGAACCTACACAACTGGGTGGCCGGCTGCGACATCTGCCAAGAGGTCTGCCCTTGGAACCAGCGCTTTGCCCGGCCCAGCCGGATCCCCGATTTTCAGCCTTACCCTTGGAATGTTGCCCCCGATCTCCAAGAACTGGCGCGGATTGGCGACGAGGAGTTCGACCGCAGGTTTCCCGCCTCTGCCCTGCGCCGCCTCAAGGCCCACCGGCTGCGCCGCAACGCCCAAGCCGCTCTCAGCGGCCATTCGGGCTCCACAGCCCACAGCAACGATTTGGAAGCCCATACTCCCGTTCCTCACCCTGAAGCGCTCCGCGCCGCTGACGCGAACGGGTAGAGGGCGGGCTTCATGGCTTACGCCACGCTTCGCGAACAGGGATCCCTGCTATCGCAGCGGGCGTTTCCTGAGCTTTAAGAACGGGATGCCCCACCGCTCTGGATTTGATTCCCCTCGCCAAGTTGTGATCCCGTGACAGGCTTAGCCCGCAGTAGGGGCAATCGTGCCACCTTTCGTGGAGTTTTTTGGGAACCACCTGACCACACCCAGAACACTCTTGACTCATGCCGTTTGGATTCCCTGCAATCGTCAACAGCCCAGCTCTTTCAGTCGTCCACGCCCTAGCACCCCCTATTGGCTTCCCCTCTTCTCAGACCCTAACCCTGCCTGGATAACGATTACGAAGACTATTACCCCAGCTACCGGCACAACCTACTGCAATCCGGGTGGAAACCCCTGTACCGCCATTTCGATGCCGAGTATTCCTGTGCGGGATCCCTGGGCGTTGGCCGAAAAATTTTTGGAGATGTGTGCAGCGATATTGCCAATGCGGTAGGACGTAGAGAGTACAGCGCGCTTCTCAACTTTCAGAGAATACCTGTTACAAGATCGAAGGGTTTTGGAATAGCGTCACTCCACCTCTGCCCAGCCCCGACCATACAGTATTTCATGATCAGCTCTCCACGCAGACGCCGATTCAGCAGCAGGTGAGCCGGGATCAAGTTCCCATCGATGACGTTTTAAGGCGCCTGCAGGAAATGACCGTTCTCAGAGTTTTAGCGCATCTGGGGCGACTGGTGCAGTTGGCGCAATTCCATATGGAGCGCTACTTCTACCATCCAGTCGAGCGGTTCAGCAGTTGGGAGGAAATCAGCAGCCTGGGCACCACCTATGCCTTCTGACCGGAGCCGCAGATTTGGCTACAAGTTCAGGCCACCTATCACAACTGCCGCCGCTACACCCTGCTGGGCGTGGCTCTCAGGCCCTTGTTCGCAAGGTTACTTACAATCTGGCAGTGATGGTGAGCGGCTACCAAAGCCGGATCGGGCAAATCCACAGCCCCTATCCAATCAGTTCTTTTCCCACCGAAATTCAGGCCTTTGCAGCTTCTACAGCAGGAGCGATTGGCGGTCTTGGTGCACGGGATCCCGGGTACGGGCAAAACGGGATGGACGCAGGCAGTGACCCACGAGCTGCTGGGGCCCCTGCGCTATGCGGTGCTCATCTTGGATCACGAAGCCGTGCAGGAGTTCATCGCGCCCCCCTACCTGGAGGGGGTCTGCCTGATCATCAACGAAGCCGATCACCTCGCCCAAGACCGAGCCAGCGAGGTAGCCCAGCAGAGCACCAAAACCGAACGCATCCTCAGCCTGTTAGATGGCACCCTTCACCAAAGCGTGCTCGCTCCCGATTATCTCGACTGCGAGCAGAGGTTGGTGGTGTTAATGACCTGCAACACGACCGAGCGCCTGGAGCCGGCCGTTTTGCGCCAAGGGCGGGTGGACTTGGTGCAGGAGTTTACCCACCGGTTTGCTCGAGCTGCTATCGGCAGCCACCTGTTCTCCTCTCCGGACAGGTCAGGGGAGCAACTGAGGCCAATCTTCGATTTGGGTCAGGCTGGGGTGGGCTAGGTAGCCCGCAGTTGAACCGGCATGACCAAATAGCAGAGGCGCGTCGCTCCAATCGGCTTCCAGATGGCCGGCTGGGTAGCGCCGTTCAGCTCCAGGCTCACCTGCTGTGTATGAAACACCTTAAGGGCCTCCAGCAGGTAGCGCACATTAAAAGCCAGCTCCAGGTCAGGGCCGGACATCTGTACCGGCAGAGATTCCTCGCCGCTGCCCACATCGGGCGCCTCGGTGCTGATGCGTAGGGTTTGGGTTGCCTCAGAAAGGTTGAACTTGATGATGTCGTTCCGCTGGGCAGCAAACACCCCCACTCGCTCCAAGGACTCGATCAAAGGCCGACGCTCCAGGGTTACATGCCGCTCAAATTGCCGGGGGATCAGGCGGTTGTAGTCGGGGTACTGGCCCTCCAAAAGGCGGCTGGTAATCCGCTGCTGGCACTGAGCGCTGCCGGCGCCAGGGGGCAAAATAAATTGCACCTGCGACCGGTCAAACCGCAGTTCCACCGCGGAGGCGGCCGTCTGGGCGCCGAGGATGCGCTCCACCTCTCGTAGAGTCCGAGCGGGAATGGTGAAATCCAGCTTCGTCCCCCCAGCCGCCAAATCAACTGGGATCCCTTCCGCCTCCACCTGAACTATCGCCAGGCGATGTCCATCGGTGGCCGCAAACTCCAGCCGCGGCGGATCCCCGGTCAAGAGCTTGACATGTACACCCGTAAGCACTTGCTTGGTGTCATCACCGGAAGCGGCAAAGAGGGTTTGGCCAATCCCTTGCAGCAGGCTCTCGATGGGCAGCTCAAGGATCTGGGCGGCTAAGCTCTCCTCCTCAGCATCGGCATCGGCAGTACGGGGCGCTATCTCGGGCAACGTGGGATACTCTTCCGCAGGCATGCCGCGTAGCTGGTACTGGCCGGCGGCCGATGTAAGGGTCACGGCAGCGCTCTCCGGCACTTGGCTGAGGCCGATCGGGCCGCTAGGCAAACGGCTGACGATGTCGCTGAGCAGCTTGGCCGGCAGAGTGGTGCGACCGGATCCCTTCACCTCGGCCTCGAACTCGCTGCGAATGCCCAAGTTCAAGTCAAAGGCCGTCAGGGCAACCCGCTGTGCCTCTGCACTTGCCTCTACCAGCACGTTGGCCAAAACTGGCAGGGCAGGACGGCTGGCAACGGCTCGGCTAACTGCAGCAAGGTGGTGGCTGAGCTCAGCTTGCTCACAGGTGAAGCAAAGACAACCGGCAGGTAGGTCGACAGCCTTGCCGAAGGACTCTGTCCTGTTGACGGGGAAGGGATCCCCAGACCTGCCGTCGCGCGGGGCAGACGCGGGCGATCCGGTTTCGACTTCCCAATCCGCAGGACGTTGAGCTTGCACCATCAGGGGACTTGCGAGCTGAATACGCCTATCCTACACCGCCTGCTTCCCACGGATCCCTCCCTGCCCAGACGAGTTTTGCAAAAAATTTTCCTCGCGCGCGCAGGATAAAGTTAAAAATCACGATCCCTACCCAATTTAATTTTTTAATCTAGTAGTAGTAGGGGCTGTGGAAACTGTGGAAATTGATCGGAAAAACCTTGCGCCACAAGCTTTTGATCGTATTCCCCACCTGTGGAAAAACTGTGGATAACTTGGCCAACTTTCCACAAGGTATAAATACTCTGTGGATAACTCGGGAGGTTTTTCCACAAGTTTTCCACAGATTTTTGAAGTTTTCCACAAGTTTTCCACAGGCTGAGGGGGATGAAAATGTTGCTATTCCCTGACAAATTTATAAAACTTAACGTACGACCAGTGTGGGATGCTCTAATCTAGTGGTTCGTTGCTCTAGATGTGGTCTGGGGATCCCATGAAGGCTGGGGGCGGCCTTCGGGGGATTTCCACAGGTTTTCCACAGGCTGCTCGGGAAAACCGTGGCAGCCTGCGGGAGGCTGGCCAGGCCCGCCAGACCAAAAGCTCGCATCGAGCTCAGGTGCGGCTGAAGCTGCTGACCGCGAGCTTCTGTTTGGCATGGTTACTGTCATTTCGGCCTCAGCCGGAGCAGTTTGCTTATGCTCAACTGCCCATAGCAAGTCAGGGTCGCTTCTCCAGAAGCGTGGATGCCTTGTTTCAAGATGAAAACGACCGTTTGCAAACGGCGGTCAAAGACCGATTGGCTACCGCCCAGCCGTCAGGGTAAAAGGATCCCCCACTCAATTTCAGGTAGTCTCTTCAAATTGCTCTTCGTTTGAGTCTTCAGTTACTTCTTCCGGTTGCAGCGGGGCCTCTTGGCAGCGCTCCATGGCCTGAAGCAGAAGGGCTTCCCCTTCTTGCAAGGTTTCGATGCGACAGAGAAGGGCGCGAAACTGAGAGGCGCCGGCAAAATCCTTGATGTACCAGGTCATGTGCTTGCGGGCCTGACGGATGCCACGTTCTCCCTTATACTCCCAGAGGCCCCGCAAGTGTTCTAAAGCCATTTGAATCCGATCCAGGGGGGTAGGAGCCGGCCTTTCTTGGCCGGTTTTCAGGAAGTGATCGATTTGCCCCACCAGGAAGGGGTAGCCCATCGTGCCGCGGGAGCACATCACCCCGTCGGCTCCGGTCTCCTCCAGACACTTTACCGCTGCATCAGTCGAGAAAATATCGCCGTTGGCGATCACCGGAATGCGTAAGTGCTCTTTGACCCGGCGGATCCAATCCCAGCGAGCCTTGCCGCTAAAGCCCTGGGCGCGTGTGCGGCCATGCAAAGTAAGCAGTTGCGCTCCAGCCTCCTGCAGCCGATGGGCAAAATCCAGAATGTTGATCTCCTGATCTGACCAGCCCAGGCGAGTTTTCACTGTAACAGGTACAGGTACAGCCTTGGCCACCGCTTCCACAATCCGGGCTGCCGTGTCCGGCTCCCGCAGCAGGGCAGAGCCGCCGCCGTTTCTGGTAATCTTGTTTACTGGGCAGCCCATGTTGATATCCACCAAGGTCGCCCCCTCATCCACGGCCATGCGAGCCGCTTCGGCCAAAAAGTGGGGCCGGCAGTCGAACAACTGGATGCCGATGGGCTGTTCTCCTTCACCCACTTCCATAATGCGGGGCAGCTCGCGGGCATAGTGCAACCCGGTGGCGTTCACCATCTCGGTGTAGACCAGGCTTTGCGGGGCAAAGCGGCGTACCAACCCCCGAAACACTTTGTCGGTTACGCCTGACAGGGGTGCCTGAAAGACACGACTAAAAACCTTTACCCCCCCAATCTCAAGGGGCTGGGCCATTCGAGCTTGCAATTGCGGCGAAAGCTGCAGGCTCATCGGGATCCGGAGAAAGCAGACAGCAACTTACCCTTCTTTGTTGACAAAGTAGAGAAGGCCTAGGATGCGCGCTTGTTTGATGGCTTTGGAGACTTGCCGCTGCTGCTTGGCAGTCAGCCCCGTGATGCGGCGGGGCAGGATCTTGCCGCGCTCGGTTACAAATTTCTTGAGCAGCTCAACATCGGTGTATTTGATCGGCTCTCCCGGTTTGATGGGAGACAGGCGGCGACGAGCGTAAACCATAGGTCAGGAGAACGGTAAAGCGTCTTGAACTATTTGATCTCTTTATGGACGGTGTGGCGGTTGCACTTGGGGCAGAATTTCTTCAGCTCCAAGCGGGCCGTGGTGTTACGGCGATTTTTGGTGGTGGTGTAGCGGTTTACCCCCGGAGAACGTTTGTTGACGTTGGTGCGGCACTCCGTACATTCCAGGGTAATGATGATGCGGGCACCCTTTGCTTTGGCCATAGTGGATCCCAAGATGGAGGTGAAAGTCGGCTCGAGATCCCCAAAACCCCAGCCAACGAGGTTGGAGATGGGCTACCTCGCAAGCGCGATCACCAATTATCCAACTTTTCTTTGACGGAATCAACCCAGTTTTTGACTTGCCTGCCGGTTTGTTGGCGGAGGGCGCGGGTGTTCCGATCCACGTCCCTGCTCAGGCGCTGCATCTGTCTGGAAAGATCGCGCACAGTTTCGTTGCGCTGAGCTTTGCGCAACAGGTCGCGAGCAGCGGACTTGACGTCCTCGGCGGCTTCTCCCTCCAGAATTTCCTGCAGCAGCCGCAGGGCTTTTTCATCCAGGTGGTAGCCTCGCTCCGATTCCACCACCAGGGTGCGTCCGGCGCGGTCGTGGATGCTCTGGCGTTTTTCTTTATCGAAAAGGGCGAACAGGCCATCGGCAGCCAAAGGCACCAGCAGGGCTTCCGTGAGGATAAACAGCGAGAGCACCCCTTCGCGGGCCAGGGAGCGCACCAGATGGGGTGAGGCCTCGGTTTCGGGATCCAGGGTTTTGAGGTTCAGCAGCCATTTGCCGAGGCTTTGGCCGGCGGGGCGGGATTGGAAGTAGCCGCGGTTCACCAACCAGGTGGCAAAAAAGGCGATGTAGCCGGTCATATCCACGGCGCCCGCATCGGCTCCCACCAGGGAAGCCAGGCCCTGCGCCAGGTAGGAGACCCCCAGCCCCAGCCCAAAATCCAGGGCAAAGGCTCCGATCCGTTTGCCCCAGGGGGCCAGTTTGGGCAGGGTTTCCTCAGCCTGGGGGACGCTGGCTGCTTGAGAAGCCGGTCGCTCGGCTTGCACAGGAGGCAGAGAGGTGGCGGGGGGCAAGGCGCTGAAGGCCTGCCACTCGCTGGCGTTTTGCTCCAGTTGCTCGGTTTTGGGCCGTTCGGGATAGGGTCTGGGATCCGTCATCGCAGGTTGAGGCTGTCGGTCCTATCATTCTAGCTAGCAAGGCAGGTCTAGACTCCCACCGGCAGGGGAGCGGGGCTGCGGCGCGGGATCTCGTAGGTCATCCGATCCCGGGCCAGGATGGTGTTGGGAAAAATGGCCCGGGCTTCGGCCAGCAGGTCTTCCAAAGTGATAGGGCCCTCTGAGGTGTAGCGGGGGCTGAAGTGGGTGAGGATGAGGGTCTGGGCCTTGGCTTCGGCGGCCACCCGCGCGGCCATGGCGGCGGTGGAGTGCTTGGCGCGCTCGGCTAGCTCCCGATCCGCTTCGGCGTAGGTGGCCTCGTGGATGACCAGATCGGCGGCGCGAGAGAGATCGACGGCGTTGCGGCAGAAGATGGTGTCGGTGCAGTAGGAGAACTTGCGCCCTGGGATCGGAGCCCCTACGTAATCTCGCCCGTGGAACCAGCGGCCTTGCCAGAGGATGGATTGGCCGGCCTTGAGCTGCCCGTAGAGAGGGCCGGGCGGGATCCCGTCTGCCTGGGCTTTGGCCACGTCGAAGGTGCCGGGCCGGTCTTGCTCCACCACGCGGTAGCCGAAGGCGGGCACCCGGTGATCCAGGGGGGCGCAGAAGACCCAGTACTCGGGATCCTGAAGAATGAGCCCTGTTTCGACGGTGTGAACCCGGAAGGAATAGGGAATTCGGCTCTCGCTGTAGCGCAGCACCGTCTTCAGGTACTCTTCCAGGCCGGGGGGGCCATAGATGTCGATGTGTTGGGGGGTGCTGCCCAGGCCGCAGGAGGCCAACAGCCCTGGCAGGCCGTAGATGTGATCCCCGTGCATGTGGGTGATGAAAATGCGGCGCAACTGGCTGGGGCGCAGCTCGTCTAGCCGCAGCAGTTGGTGTTGGGTGCCCTCGCCACAGTCAAACAGCCACCATTCTGACCGCTGCGGAAACTGCACCGCCACGCCCGAGACATTGCGCTGGCGGGTGGGCATGCCGGAGCTGGTGCCCAGAAAGGTAACACGAATGGCGTTGGGATCCGTCACAAGGGCAGAACGTTAGGCTTGAGGAAACGGGATCCCTAGCTTATCAACTGTTCCTGCCGCGCGAGGGGAAAAGGCGGCCCAAAACCCCTGTTAGGATAAAAGTAAGTGTCAGCTTTCCCGCCATGATCACCTTGACCGAGAGCGCCATCCAAGAGCTAAAGCGGCTGCGCAGCAAGTATGAGAAAGAGGGATCCCAACCCATCTTGCGCCTGGGGGTAAAGCCCAGCGGCTGCTCCGGCCTCTCCTACACCATGAACTTCGAGCCCCAGGCCAACCCTGACGACCATACCTTTGACTTTGGCGAGATTCGGGTGGCGGTGGATCCCTTGAGCATGACCTTTATTCAAGGGCTGACTGTCGATTTCTCCGAGGATCTGTTGGGGGGCGGCTTCCGCTTCAAGAACCCCAATGCGGTGGCTAGCTGCGGCTGCGGCACTTCCTTTGCCACTGCCGAAACCGCCGCTGCCGTCGGCCACTGATCACGTCCTGCCAGAGGGCTTTAGGCTGGGCAGGCGCAGCAGGAAACATGTCCACCCCGCCTCGCTGGTTACTCGAATGTGACCCTGGAGACGCTCCACCCATTGCTTCACCAAGGCCAGCCCCAGGCCGCTGCCCGGCTGGGCCCAGGGATCCGCAGTGGGCACCCGATAAAAGCGCTCGAACAGGCGGGGCAACTGGTCGGGCGGGATCTGAGCGGTGTTGCCGATCCTGAACTCAACCCCTTCAGGGATTGGCTGAACCTCTAGACGAATCGTGCCACCTGGCTGGGTGAACTTGCAGGCGTTGTCCAGCAGCTCTTTGAGGATCTGGGTCAGGAGCTGCCGATGGCTGTAAAACCGCCAGGGGGAGGGGGGCAGATCCCCCACCTGCAGCGTGAGGGAGCGGGCCTGGGTGCATTGCTGCACCGACTCGATCAAGCTGTGCCAGAGGTGGGGCAGGTCAATAGCTGCAACGGCAGAGCCCAGGTCTTTCCCTTCCAGGCCCTGCAGATCCAATAGGCGGTTGATGAGCTGGATTTCGGCCTCGCACTCCTGCAGGGCAATGTCATGGTATTGCCGCTGCTTCTCGTTGAGGGGGGTGCGGCGCAGGAGTTCCAGGGCCAGCTTGATCTTGGTCAGGGGGGTGCGCAGCTCGTGGGAGACGGTGGCCAAAAAGTGGTCTTTGAGGCGGTTGAGCTGCTCCAGATCTGCCACCTGGCAGGCCAGTTGGGCGGTGCGCTCCTGTACCTTGGCTTCCAGTTCCTGGTTAAGCTGCTGCAGACGGCGCTGGGCCTGGTTGGCTTGCAGCAAGTGGCGCAGCCGCCGCTTCAAAACCGACCAGTGGATGGGCTTGGGGATGTAGTCGCTGGCGCCGGCTGCAAAGGCCTCGTTGACAAAGGTTTCGTCTTCCAAAGACGTGACGATTAAAATCGGCAAGTCCGGGTTTTGGGCGTGGAGGCGGCGGCAGCACTCAAACCCATCCAGATCCGGCATCACCGCATCGAGGAGCACCATGTCCGGCTGATAGCGGCTTGCAGCTTCTAGACACGCCAAGCCGCTGTCCGCTTCCACGAGTTGGTAGCCCTCCCGCTCCAGGGCGTAGCGAGTCAAAAGCCGCTGGCTGGGATCATCGTCGGCAATGAGGAGGAGAGGCCGCTTCTCTGCCGCAGCAGAGCTCGTTCCGGTCTGAGGAACGGATCCAGCCGAAAGGTTGCTCTCAAGCCTCTGCATGGGCCCCTGGAGAAGAAAGAAGCGGTCCTGGCGCGCTAGCCGATAATTCGAGGATAACCCGCTGGTACTCGGCTTCCAACCGCTGGAAGGCCTGCTCTATGGTATCCCAGTTTACAGAGTTGGCCGATGGCTTGCGAACGAGCTTTTCCAGCGCCTGGCAGCGTTGAGCTAAGAGCTTGGCCCCCAAGGTTCTGCTGCTGCCCTTGAGGCGGTGGGCCAGTTGGGCCACGGTTTGGACATCCCGGCTCTCCAGGGCCTGGCGCAGGGATCCCAGCAGGGCCTGGCTGTCTTGCCGGTAGGTTTGGATCATCTCCTGCCAGTCTTCCGGGGATCCCAGCATGCTCTGCAGGCTGGCCAGGGCAGCGGCATCCAGGGCCGGCTCTGGCTTTGGATCCCCGACAAAATCGAGAGCAGCTTCCTGGAGGGCCCGCTCCAGCACAGCCGGCTGCAGGGGCTTGGTCAGGTAGCCATCGACGCCGGCGGCTTCGGCAGCAGCGCGGCTTTCCAGGAAGGCATCGGCGGTGAGGGCGAGGATGCGCGGCTGGCGCTCTGGGGGAAGTTCGCTGCGGATGCGGCGGGTGGCGGCCAGGCCGTCCAGCTCCGGCATGTGCAGATCCATCAAGACCAGGTCGTAGGCGCGCAGTTGCAGCGCCTGCAGGGCTTCCAGGCCGTTGGCCACGATGTCCGGCTGATAGCCCAGCCGCTCCAGCATCAGGCGGATGACCTTTTGGTTGACGGGGTTGTCTTCGGCTACCAGGATGCGCAACGGGCAGCGGCTGGCCAGAGGGAGCTGGGGTTTCAAGTGGGAAGCAGCCGCCGGCACTTTTTCCTGGCCCAGCAGAGCCCGCAGTTGAGAAGCCCTGACCGGCTTACCTAAGGCAGGAAGAGAGCCAGCGCTTGCCAAAGCGGCTCTGCGATCCACCAGCAGCACAAGCCGCAGGGGGGGCTGCTCCTGTTGCAGAGCCCTGGCCAGGGCCAGTCCATCGCCGTCGGGCAGGCTGGTATCCACCAGGGCCAGCTCAAAAGTCTGGGCCTTGGCTATGGCTTGGGCTTCCGCCACCGTGCTGCAGGCTGTTACCTGCATCCCCCAGGACTGCAGTAGGCGCGCAAGAAGTTGCCGTTGGCTGGCGTTGTCTTCCACCAGCAAAACCCGCTGGCCGGCCAGAGCTGGGTCGGGGGTGGGGGTTGCCCAAAGGGCCGCATCCGGAAGCTTCAGGGGGATGCGGAAGCCAAAGGTGGATCCCTGACCCGGCTGGCTTTGCACCCAGATCGTTCCGCCCATGAGTTGACAGAGGCGCTGGCTGATGGCCAGCCCCAGGCCGGTGCCGCCGTACTGGCGGCTGATGGAGCTGTCCACCTGGCTGAAGGGCTTGAAGAGGCGATCCTGCTTTTCCGGCGGGATGCCGATGCCAGTGTCCTGCACCTGGAAGCTCACCCACTGCACCTGGGCCTGGGGATCTTGCTCTTGGGCCTCGACGGTCACCACCACCTCCCCTTGGGGGGTGAACTTGATGGCGTTGCTGAGGAGGTTGGCCAGGATCTGGCGCAGGCGGTTGGGATCCCCGACCAGGGTGGCCGGCAGGGCCGGATCCACCCAGGCCACCAGCTCCAGATCTTTGCTCTGGGCCTGGGCGGCCATGAGATCCAAGAGCTCCTCCATGAGCTGGGGCAAGGAGAAAGGCGTTTCCTCCAGCTCCAGCTTCTGGGACTCGATCTTGGAAAAATCCAAGATGTCGTTGATGAGGCTGAGCAGCACCTCGCTGCCGTAGCGGATGGTCTGCACCCAATCCCGCTGCTGGGCATCGAGAGAGGTATCCAGCAACAGGCCGGCCATGCCCATGATGGCGTTGATGGGCGTGCGGATCTCGTGGCTGATGGTGGCCAGGAACTCGCTCTTGGCGCGGTTGGCCGCCTCGGCAGCTTCCATAGCCGCCTTCATCTGCTCTTGGGCCTGTTTGGCCAGGGTGATGTCCCGCCCGGCGGCGTAGGCCAGGGATCCCGCCAAAGAAGCGCGCCACTCGATAAAGCGGTAGCTGCCGTCTTGGGTGCGGTAACGGTTGACAAAGCCATCCAGACGCCCTTCTTCCAGCAGCTTTTGCACTGCTTGCTGCGTGGCCGGCAGATCTTCCGGGTGCACCCATTCCCAGAAGGGATGCTGCTGCAGCTCCTCGAGGGAACGGCCCAGGGCGGCCTCCCAGGCCGGGTTGAGGCGGCGAAAATACCCCTCCTTGTCGGCAATGCAGAGCAAATCCAAAGCTACCGAGAAAAATTGCTCCAGCTCGGCTTCTGCCTGCTTGCGGGCGGTGATATCGACGGCGGTAAACACCCAGCAAGGGATCCCGCGCAAGACAAGGGGCTGCACAAACACGTCTTCCCAGACAACCTGGCCATCCTGCCGCTGCCATTGCCACTCAAAGCGGGCGGATCCCTGCTGGCGGGCCTGCTCCAAGTAGGGCTGCAAGGCAAACTCCCTCCCCTGCAAAGCCCGGCGATAGGGAGACTGCTCGCAAGCGTCGAAGGCCCGCAGCTCCTCCAGGCTGGAAAACCCGTAGGCGGCAATGGCTTGGGAGTTGGCCTCCAGGATCTCGCCGGTCTCGGCATGACGGATGAGGATGGCCACAGCGGCATTCTCAAACAGAGCCCGGAACTTCTGCTCGCTTTCCTGGACGGCCTGCTGGGATCGCACCCTGTCGGTTACATCGCGGACGATCACCACCACCTCTTGGGGGTTGAGGGGCACAATGCGCACCTCTTCGTGGCGGGTCTCCCCTTCAATCTCGATGCTTTGGTCGTAGCGCTGCCGCGTCTGGGTAGCTATAGCCTGCTGAACAAAGAAAAGCCGCCGCTCGGCCAATTCCGCTGGCAGGACCTCTTGGAGGGATCGGCCCACGTAGGTGTCGGGTGAGCCATAGGGAAGAACCTCGCCCCCCGAGATAAAGCTCAAGCAAATGCCCTGGCTATCAAGGCGGAAGATCAAGTCGGGAATGGCTTCTAGAATGGCTCGCTGCAGCTGTTCAGCGGCTTTCAAGGCCAGCTCCGCCTGCTTGGCTTCTGTAATATCCCGCACGATCACCAGGACTTCCTGGCTGTTGAGAGGAACAATGCGCGCCTCTTCGTAGCGTACCTCCCCTTGAACTTCAATGCTGTACTCGTAGCGCTGTTGGGTTTGGGTGGCCAGAGCCTGCTGAACAAAGAAAAGCCGCTGCTCGGCCAATTCCGCTGGCAGGACCTCTTGGAGGGATCGGCCCACGTAGGTGTCGGGTGAGCCATAGGGAAGAACCTCGCCCCCCGAGATAAAGCTCAAGCAAATGCCCTGGCTATCAAGGCGGAAGATCAAGTCGGGAATGGCTTCTAGAATGGCTCGCTGCAGCTGTTCAGCGGCTTTCAAGGCCAGCTCCGCCTGCTTGGCTTCTGTAATATCCCGCACGATCACCAGGACTTCCTGGCTGTTCAGAGGCACAATGCGGGCTTCTTCGTGGCGTACCTCCCCTCGGACTTCAATGCTGTACTCGTAGCGCTGTTGGGTTTGGGTGGCCAGAGCCTGCTGAACAAAGAAAAGCCGCTGCTCGGCCAGCGCTGGCGGCAGAATCTCCTGGAGGGATCGACCTAAGTGGCGCTCTGCTGGGCAGTAAAGATGGACATCGCCTCCGGGAATAGAGCTCAGGCAGATGCCCTGGCTATTCAGGCGAAGGATGAGGTCGGGGATGGCTTGGAGAATGGCCCGCTGGGTGGCTTCCATTTCTCTAAGGGCCAACTCCGCCTCTTTCCGCTTGGTGATATCCCGCACCAAAACGTAGACTCTATCTCTGCCATAGGCAACGACGCAAGCCTTCTGATAGCGGCGGATTGCCGGCTCAGACTCGTTTGCGGCAGCGGCGGGGAGCACCATTTCGTACTCCAGATACTGTGGCGTTTGAGTGGACAGGGCCCGCCCTGCTAAAAGCTGATACTGCTCTCCGAAAGAGCTGGGAAACACGTCTTGGGCGCGGCGACCCACACAAAACTCGGGCGGATGCTGGGTGGGGACGTGGGGAGAAGGCTTGCAGTTGAGAATCAGCCCCTCAGGGTCAATCTCGAAAATCAAATCCGGGATCGCCTCATAGAGGGCCCGGTAGCGCAACTCGCTTGCCTCCAGGGCTTGCTTGATCTGGACCTGCTCGCTGATGTCGCGGCTGGTGATGAGGATCCCGTCTCCCACCGGCACCACTTGGTGATGGATCCAACTGGCCTTCAAGCCCGGCTGCCCCGAAATGGGGAACTCCTCTTCCAGAGGAATGCCGGTTTCCACCACTCGCTTGTATTTCTCAAAAAAGCCCCCCCAGCGGTTGATGGGCAGCAGCTCGCACAGCCGCTGGCCGATGATCTGCCGGCGCTGGAGGGAAATGAGCTCTTCCCCCTTGGCGTTGACATCCACAAAGACAAAGTCGATGATCTCGCGGGTAACGGGATCCCGCACCGCCTCCAGCAGGTAAATAGCATCCAAGCTGGCTTCCAAGGCTGCCCGAAAACGAGCCTCTGGGCTGGGGGTGCCTCTAGGAGGTTGGAAGGGAAATCTTCGAGAAAGGGATCCCAGGATCCCTCTGAAGACAGAAAGCGGCTGACTTTCCCCCAGGCTGACGCCAAGCAGCAGGAGAGCCAAGAAGAGGGATCCCAGCAGCCAAAAGGCAAGGCCAGAGGGATCCACCAGGCCCACCGTTTTCCCTACCGCCCATAGCTCTCTGTGCATAGAACCCAGAGATTCCTGCCCCCTTTCCACAGTATCCCAGCAAGTCTTTCCAGCTTATCTTGGAGGTCAAAAGGGGAAGCTCAGCTAACTTGCGGAAATGGCCTCTGTACAACCACTTGAGGATAGCTTTTGGGGGAGACGAGCCTCTGCTCAGAGTTTCGTTTCTGGATGCAGCAGGGAGAGAGACTCTTTATTGTGAAGATGCTTTATTGTGAAAAATAATTGTGAAGATTCAGCGGGATCCCTGGCGCCAGCGGCGGTAGAGTTTTTCCAGATCCACCCAGACCATCACCACCGTGCTAAAGCCCAGGCAAATGAGCAGTTCTGGAAGGGTCAACTCTTCTGTCCCGAAAAAGTTGCGCAGGAAGGGCACATAGAGCAGGGCCAACTGCAACAGCAAAGTGGCCAACACGGCCCCCAGCAGGTAGGGGTTGGAAAAGGGGTTCATCTCGAGGGTCAGCTTGTCGTTGGAGCGGGCTGCCAGGGCATGGCCCATCTGGGCAATGCACAGGGTGGTGAAGACCATCGTGCGCCAGTGGGGGATATAGGCTTCCACGATGGCCATCATCAGGATCGTGGAGATGGCAAAGACCACACCGATGCGCACCATGTAGGCACCGAGCCCTTGGGCAAAGATGCTCTCTTTGGGGTTGAAGGGGGGGCGCTGCATCACCCCTGGTTCTGCTGGCTCCATCGCCAAGGCCAGGGCGGGCAGGCCGTCGGTTACCAGGTTCATCCACAGGATCTGCAGGGGCGTCAGTGGCACGTCCTCTAGGCCCAAGATAGGGGCAGCAGCCACCGTCAACACCTCGCCGATGTTGCTGCCCAGGATGTATTTCACGAAACGGCGGATGTTGCTGTAGACCACCCGCCCTTCTTCAATGGCTGCCACGATGGTGGCGAAGTTGTCGTCCAGCAGCACCATATCGCTGGCCTCTTTGCTCACATCGGTGCCCGTGATGCCCATGGCGATGCCAATATCCGCTTGGCGCAGGGCAGGGGCGTCGTTGACCCCATCCCCGGTCATGGCTACAAACTGGTTTTGTTTTTGCAGAGCTTGGACGATGCGCAGCTTGTGTTCGGGGGCAACACGGGCATAGACGTTGACCCTTTGCACCGTCTGCAGCAGCTCCTCAAAGCTGAGCCGAGAGAGGGTGCGCCCGTCAATGGCTTGGCCCTCCGAGTCGAGAATGCCCAGCTCGCGGGCAATGGCCACAGCGGTCAATTGGTGATCGCCGGTAATCATCAGGGTGCGGATGCCGGCCTGGCGGCAGCGGGCTACTGCTTCCCGCGCTTCGGGCCGCGGCGGATCGTACATGCCCACCAGCCCCAGCCACACCAGGTTGCGCTCGATCTCCTCCAGGTTCTCCGGGATCCGCTGCAACTGCTGGGTGGCCACCCCCAAAACCCGGATGCCCTGGGCCGCCAGGCGGTTGTTGGCAGCCAGAATGGCTTGGCGCTCGGCTTCTGACAGCTCCTGCCAGGTTCCGCCTTTTTGGATCTGGGCGCACTGCTCCAGCACCAGCTCCGGGGATCCCTTGACGTAGACGCGGTAGCTGCCCTCCTCCTGCACCACCACGCTCATGCGCTTGCGTTCCGAGCTAAAGGGGATCTCCTGCGCGCGCGGGTGCTGCTCTTGAAGGGAAGCTTTCTGCAGGTTGGCCTTGGCAGCAGCCACCAGCAGGGCGGCCTCGGTGGGATCCCCTAGGATCGACCAGGTGGGGGCAGCGCCCCGTTGGGCTGGAAGACTGGCCTGCAACAGGGCATCGTTGCAGAAGACCACCGCCCTGAGAAGGGCCTGCAAATCCGGGGCGCTCTGGGGATCAATGGGCTGGCCGCGGCAGTAGAAGGATCCCTTGGGGATGTAGCCGCTGCCGCTAACCTGGTAGTAGCGCTCCGGCGTGAGGATGTCGGTAACCACCATCTTGTTCTCGGTGAGGGTGCCGGTTTTGTCGGAGCAGATGGTGGTGACGGATCCCAGGGTCTCTACAGCCGGCAGGCGGCGGATGAGGGCGTTGCGGCGCACCATGCGTTGGGTGCCGATGGCCAGGGTGACGGTGATCACGGCCGGCAGCCCCTCCGGCACCACGGCTACGGCCATACTGAGAGAGATTTCCAGCAGCGAGGTGAAAGGCGCCATGCTGCCGGCCTGCAGCAGCCCCACGATCACCACCAGCGCCACCAAGGCCAGGGATCCCGACACCAGCACGTTGCCCAGCTGGCTCATGCGCCGCTGCAGGGGGGTGGGCTCGTTTTCCACCGTTTGCAGCAGGGCGGCCACCTTGCCCAGCTCCGTGTTCATACCGGTGGCGGTAACCAAGAGGATCCCGCGCCCCTGCAACACCTCGGTGCCCATGAAGGCCATGTTGCGCCGTTCCCCCAGCTCCGTGTCTTCGGGGAGGACACAGTCAGCCTGCTTGCTAACCGGTACCGCCTCCCCTGTCAGGGCCGCCTCCCGCACCTGCAGGTTGACCGCTTCCGCCAAGCGCCCATCGGCCGGGATCTGCACCCCGGCTTCCAGGAGCACGCGATCCCCTGGCACCAATTGGTTGGCGGGGATCTCCTGCCACAGGCCGTCCCGCTGCACCCGCACGCTGGGGGAGGCCAGCTTTTTTAGGGCCGCCAGCGCTTTTTCCGCCCGGCTTTCTTGTAAGTAGCCCAGCAGACCGTTGAGGCCGACGATCAACAGAATGGCCAGAGCATCTTTGGGGAACTCGCCTTCCTGCAAGTCCAGAGTCGCTGAGATCGCCGCCACGGCGATCAGCATCAGCAGCATGACGTTGCGGAATTGGTCGAGGAAAAGCTGCCAGGCGCTGCGTCCAGGAGAGGAGATTAGCTCGTTGGGGCCGTATTCCCGCTGCCTCTGGATCACCTGCTGGGTAGTCAGGCCAGCATCGGGATCGGTCTGCAACTTCTGGATAACAGCAGGAAGAGGGAGGCTATGCCAGGCCGTAGCAGAAGCACCGGCGGATCCAGAAGCTTGGGCCATCGCAAACACTCCCAGGGAATGGACAAATTCTACGTTAGCTCTCGAAGCTTTCCATAGAGGAAAAGGGGTCCCCATTTCCCTAGTTTCGTGGCAAGGTGGGGACAGAGGCCCCCTGGAGACTGCTATGGCGAGCAAAACTCCCACTCGCGATGTTCAAGTGGCCGTCATTGGCCCGTCCACTCTGGTTTTGCGCTCCCGCACCTGGGATCGCCTCAAGTTTGAGCTGGAATATGCCCGGCAGCGGGGCACCACGGCCAACAGCTACCTCATCCAGGCCCGCCAAACCCTGCTCATCGATCCGCCGGGGGAGTCGTTTACGGACATCTTTCTGGAGGAGCTGGCCCAGCACCAATACCTGCAGCGGCTGGACTTTATCCTGCTCAGCCACGTCAACTTCAACCGCATCGCCACCCTCAAGGCGCTTCTGCCGCTGGCCCCCTACGCAGTGGTGCTCTGCTCTAAGCCAGGATCCCTTACCCTGCGGGCAGCTTTTGAAGGCAGGGAGTCCCCCCCTCCTGGCCGCGACGAAGAGGAGGCCGCCGATTTTGGCATTCCCTACGGCAGCAATCAGTCCTTTCGCCTGCGGGTCATCCGAGATGGGGATCGCCTGGATCTGGGAGAGGGCCATGAGCTGCACTTGCGCACGGTGCCCACGCCCCGCCACCCCGATGCCCTCTGCACCTACGATCCGGCCACCGGGATCCTCTTTACCGACAAGCTCTTTGGCGCCCATGTCTGCGACGAGCAGGTATTCGATGAACATTGGCGGCAACTGAGCGAGGATCGCCGCTACTACTTCGACTGTCTCCACCGCAACCAAGCGCCCCAGGTCAAGGCAGCCCTGGCCAAGCTGGAGGAATTCCCCGCCCAGATCTACGCTCCTGCCCACGGGCCCCTCGTGCGCCACAGCCTGCGGCGGCTGCGCTTGGACTACCAGCTCTGGTGCGAAGAGGATCCCTTGGAGCAGCGGGTGGCCCTCCTGTACACCTCCGCCTACGGCAACACCGGCTTGATGGCGGTAGCCATTGCCCAAGGCTTGGAGCGGGCGGGAGTTACGGTGGAGCGGATTAACTGCGAGTGGGCCACCCCTGAAGAGATCGCCCAGGCCTTGGAGCGCTGCCAGGGGTTCATCATCGGCTCGCCAACCCTGGCCGGCCATCCCCCGGTCCAGATCCAAACAGCCCTGGGCCTGATTCTCTCTTCCGTTCCCACCAGCAAGCTGGCCGGGGTCTTCGGCTCCTATGGCTGGAGCGGCGAGGCCGTGGATCTCATCGAGAGCAAGTTGCTCAATGCCGGCTTTACCTTGGGGTTTGAGACGATCCGCGCCAAGTTTAAGCCCACCGCCGAGATCTTGGAAGCTTGCCAAGAGGCGGGATCCCAATTTGCCCAAGCCCTGCGCAAGGCCAAGCGAGCTCGTGCCCCCCGCCAAGGCGGTGTTGAAACTCAGGCGGATCGGCTGGCGCAGGCCCTCAGCCGAGTGGTGGGATCCCTCTGTGTGGTGACCGCCTTGCAGGATGGGATCCCGCGCGGCTTTCTCACCTGGTCAGTGGCCCAGGCCAGCTTCAATCCCCCCGGCCTCACCCTCTCCGTGAGCAGGGAAAGCGAGGCAGAACTGCTCACCCATCCGCAAGCGGCCTTTGTGCTCAACATCCTGCGGGAGGGCAAAAGCAGCAGCCTGCAGCGACACTTTCAACGGCCTCAACGCCCTGGCGAAGACCGCTTTGCCGGCCTGGCCACGGCCACTGCCGAAAATGGCTGCCCGATCCTTTTGGATGCCCTGGCTTACCTGGAGTGCCGTGTCAAAAGTTGGATGGAGTGTGGCGATCGCTACCTCATCCATGCCGAGGTAGAGCGCGGCAAAGTGCTGGATCCCACGGGGGTTACCGCCATGCGGCGCGGGTAATACTGGTCTCAGCTCTCAGGGGGTGTCATTGACCATGCAAGACATTTTTGAGGCGGTCTTCAAAGCTCCTGCCCAGATTGGCGAAAAAGTTGTAGACGTAGTCTTCGATACAGGCAAGTTTGTCGGCCAGGTTAGCGGGGCCGTTGCGCAAACTGTCATTGGTACGGGTATCGAGACCACCCAAAAAGCCGCAGAAATTCTTGCTGAAACCGGCAAAGCCACTTTCCAAGTTGGCCAGAAGGTTACAGAAACTCTTGTTGAAGAAGTTGTCCACCATGAGCCTTATCTGATCCCTATTGAGCCCTCCCGGGGCTGGGACGAAGCCCTGGTTTTCATCAACGGTTTTCTCAGCGAAGGTGAAACCCAACCTTGGAAAAAAAGACTGTTGTGGGAAACGCTCCGACGTGCCGGATGGCGGGGATCCCTGTACTACCTCTGGCGGGACGCTTCCAGTCCTGTAAACTTGACTTTATCTGCCCTGAAGCTAGGGGTAGGACTACTTGCCCATTGGGAAGCTCACAAAGCCAAGGCCAAGCAAGTGGGACTGGACTACGCCTACCCCCTGCTCTCTGCTCTGCCAGAAAAGCAAATTACCTTGATGGGGTTTTCTTTGGGAGCGAGGTTAGCCTACTACATCATGCGCGGTTGGCCACAGACTGCCGATCGACGTCTTAAAGATGTTATCTTGCTCAGCGGTGCCGTTAGAAGACAAGCCGATAAGAACTGGAGTTTACACGTAGAAAATATCACTGGAAAGTTAGTCAATATCTACAATGAAGACGATTTGGTTCTGGCCTACGTCTTCAAAGTACCTTCCCTCAACCGCAGCCCCTGTGGGATCAAGCCGATCAAAGAGTTCCACCCCAGAATTGAGAACCTCAATGCCACTCACTTAATCGGCTCTGGGGAGCACAGCTATGAAGCCTATCTCCCTTATCTGGAGTTTCTTCTGGATCAGAAGCTGGACTGGAAAAGCCGCAGTGGCCGCCTGAACTAGCCTATGCCAAGCCAGAGGGTTCCTGCCCCAGCCGCAAGGGGGGATATAGGGGGGCTAGCTGGCTTGCTCTTTGTTCGCGTCTTCCCGCTCCTGAAGAGCTGGCAGAGTTTTCTCAGTGGCTTGGGCGGCTCATCCCAATTGAAAACTTGACTGCCCGATCTGTTGAGGCCAGAATCCGGGACCCAACCCCTAGAAAGAACCCCACTGGCAGGGCAAGCCCAGCCCAACAGCGATACTCTAGGCGATACTCTAGAAGGTGTTCTTGAGTAAGTCCGTGCAAACAATGGCTCAGCCTGCCCTGCGCATCCTGCTCGTGCGCCACGGTGAGAGCACCTTCAACGTCGAAAATCGCATCCAAGGCCGCTCCGATCTCTCTCGCCTCACCCCCGGTGGAGAAGCGCAGGCACAGCGGGTAGCTGAGGTTCTGGCCGGGATCCCCTTGGATTATGCCTACTGCAGCCCTCTCTCCCGTGCCCTCGACACCGCCCGTATCATTCTCAAGGAGCGAGCGGGGATCCCTTTGTTTATCAGCGAGTACCTGCGGGAGATCGACCTGACAGCTTGGGAGGGCTTGACCTTTGCCGAGGTGAAGGAGAAATACCCAGAAGATTACCACCTATGGCGGCACCGTCCCGACGAGCTGGAGCTGGAGGGGCGCTTTCCGGTGCGGGATCTCTGGCAGCAGGCGCAGGAGTTTTGGCAACTGCTGGCCGAGCAAGTGAAGTCAGTGCCCCCCGCCTCCTCTGATCGGAGAACCGATCCAAGGCATCCCCTCACCGTTCTCGTTGTCGGACACAGCGGCATTAACCGCGCCCTGGTCAGCACCGCCATTGGCTTGGGGCCGGTTCACTACCACCGTCTTGGGCAAGATAACTGCGCCATCAGCGTTCTCAACTTTCCCCAGGGCCTGGGGGCGCTGCCGCAACTGGAATCTTTGAATATCACTGCCCATCTGGGCCAGCCTCTGCCCAAACGCAAGCAGGGGATGCGTATCCTGCTGGTGCGGCACGGCGAGACGCAATGGAACCGGGAGCAGCGCTTTCAGGGGCAGCGCGATATTCCTCTCAACGCCACTGGCGAGGAGCAGGCAGCTAGGGTGGCGGAGTTTCTGGCCGACCAGCCGCTGAACCTGGCTTTTTCCAGCCCGCTGAAGCGCCCCTGGGCTACGGCGGACGCCATCTGCAGCAACCACCCCAACCTGATCCTACGCCCGATGCCGGAGCTGCAGGAGATCTGCCACGGCGACTGGGAGGGCAAGCTCCAGAGCGAGGTGGAAGCCGAATACCCCGGCGAGCTGGAGCGCTGGCAGCGGGATCCGGCCGCGGTGCAAATGCCCAACGGGGAAAATCTGTACCAAGTGTGGGATCGCACGCGCTCGGCCTGGGAAGAGATTTTGGCCATCACCGCCGCCCAATTTCCCGAAGGCACGGCCGTGGTGGTGGCCCACGACGCCATCAACAAGGCGATCATCTGCCAGTTGTTCGGCCTTTCCCCCCACGCCTTTTGGATCTTCAAGCAGGGCAATGGCGGCATTACCGTTATCGACTACCCGGAAGGAAAGGACGGCACCCCTGTTCTCAAGGTGTTGAACCTCACCACTCACCTGTCCGGCCAGATTTTCGACTGCACCACAGCGGGTGCGCTTTAGGGAGGTGGAAGATGGGATCCACCCTCCCTGCCGACCTGAGCCTGCTCAATCTCTGCCTCCGTGGGGTGCGCCTGTTGGATCCCTGGCAACAGCGGGATGAGGTGACCGACGTGTGGCTGCAGCAGGGCCGCCTCCGGGCCACCGAGCCGGCGGGGATCCCTGCCGACATCCCCCGCCTGGAGGCTGCTGGCTGGGTGCTGGGGCCGGGCTTGATCGATCTGTACGCCCACAGTGGCGAGATCGCTGATCAAGAGCTCTCCCCCTGCCGCGAAACCCTCGCCTCTCTGGGGGCAGCAGCTCTGGCAGGGGGGTTTACCCAAGTGGGTCTTCTCCCTGCCCCCCTGCCCGGAACGGCAACTTTCCCGGTGCTGGACGAGCCGGAGCAGGTGGGCCGCTACCGCCGCCGAGCGGGGGATTCCCGCTGGCTGCCCTGGGCTGCTTTGAGCTTGGGTGACCGGGAAGAAGCTCCCAGCCTCTGGGGAGAGCTGGCCCGCGCCGGCGCCATTGGCTTTGTGGCCCGGACTGAAGGATCAGAGCCGCTGCGGTCGTTGGCCCTACTGCGGCGGGCGCTGGAGTATTTGCGGCCTTGGAATAAGCCGCTGCTGGTGTGGGCCTGGGATCCCAGCCTGGCTGGCTCGGGCAGCCTCTACGAGGGGGTGTGGGCGCTGCGCTTGGGGCTGAAGGGGATCCCAACCAGTGCCGAAACCGCGGCCTTGGCCCGTCTCCTGGAAGTAGTGCGCAGCGTTCCTTCGCCGGCGCCGGTGCATGTGATGCGCCTCAGCCAAGCCCGCAGCCTGGAGCTTGTCCAGCAGGCCCAAGCAGAGGGGCTGCCGGTTAGCGCCAGCACCACCTGGATGCACCTGCTCTTGGCGGAGGAAGCCGTCTTGGAGCACGGCTACGATCCCCACCTGCGCCTCTTGCCTCCTCTCCCCCGCAGCAGCGACCGCGAGGCCCTCATCGCCGGCATCCGCAGCGGCAGCCTGGGTATTGCCACCGACCACGCCCCCTACACCTACGAGGAGAAAACCCTGCCCTTTGCCGAAGCCCCTCCTGGGGCCATAGGCCTGGAGCTGGCGCTGCCCCTGCTGTGGCAGAACCTGGTAGAGACGGGATCCCTGACGGCGCTCCAGCTCTGGTCGGCCCTCAGCCTCTACCCGGCCCGCTGCCTGGGGTTGGAGCCGCCCAGCCTAGCTCCCGGAAGTGACTGGGTGCTGTTCGATCCGGGCCATACCTGGACGGTCTCGGCAGCCACCCTTTGCTCGCGATCCCTGGCCACTCCCTGGCTGGGCAGGACCCTGCGCGGCAAGGTGTTGCACACCCATGTTGAAGAAGGAAGCCAGCCCTGAACCTGAGACCGGCAAAACCCCTTCTCTGTGCCAAGAGGCGCAGGGCCTTGAATTATCCTGGGAGCTAGGCTCAAGGGGGTAGGGGCCCATGAAGCTAGGGAAGCGGCTGGGGACGCTGCCGAGCTTCCGGCAGTTGCAAGGGATCCGCTGGGCATGGGGAGAGTGGAGTCGCCAAGGGGAGCTGGCCTGGCGTACACTACGGCTGGCCTGGGAAAACGCGATGCGCTACCGGCTGTTTGGCCTAGCCTCCGAGATGGCCTACAGCTCGATGTTGGCCCTATTTCCCTTTATCCTCACCCTCTTGACCGGGATTGGGCTGTTTGTCGGCTCCTCTGAGCAAGCTTTTCAGCGCCTGATGGAGCAATTGGGGCAGATTGCCCCCCAAGAAGCCCTGGTGCTTCTGGAACGGTATGCGCGAGAGCTCCGCTTTGGGGAAAACCGAGGCTTGCTCTCCCTCAGCTTCTTAGGAACCCTGTGGGCTGCCTCTGGGGCCTTGGGAGCAGTGATGACGGCTTTGGATCTCAGCCACGAGATCCCCCAGGAGATGCGCCGCCCCTTTTGGAGACGCAAGCTGATCTCGATGGTTTGGATGCTAGCTACCCTGGGGTTAACCGGTTTGGCCAGCTTGATCTTCTTGTTCAGTGCCAGCTTTTTCCGCTTCTTGTCCGCCCAAGCGAAATCCCTAGCGGAGGGGGTTGCCGGGCCGGATCAGTTGGATCCCTGGCGGGAGCTGGCGCTGAAGTTGTGGGAAGCGCTCACCTGGCCTATCTCGTTGGGGATGATCGTCGTCTCCTGTTGGGTGCTGTACCGATTCGGCCCCAGCTTGCGCCGGCCCCAAATGCCGATTTGGCCAGGAGCGATTGTGGCCAGCCTGCTTTGGGTTGGGGTGTCGTGGGGGCTGCGGGTTTATGTGGAGCACTTCGGCCAGCTCAACCAAGTCTACGGAGCCGTGGGGGCAGTTATTGTCTTATTGCTGTGGGTTTGGCTCACTTCCTTGGCGCTGCTGTTTGGGGATCAGATTAACATTGCCCTCTACCAGGCCCGACAATGGATTCGGGACTGCTCCCCCACCCCTCATGCAAACGCAGATCCTCCCCCCCACCCCTGAGCACATTGCCTTGGCGGCTGAAGCGCTGCGGCGGGGCCAGTTGGTGGCCATACCTACAGAGACGGTGTACGGCCTGGCGGGCCACGGCCTCAACGAACAGGCGGTGGCAGAGATCTTTGCCGCCAAGGAGCGCCCCCGTTTCAATCCCCTGATCCTGCATCTGCCGGCTGGGCTGGATCTAGAGACACTGCAGGGCTGGCTGGTGGATCTGGAGGCTTTTACTCCCGCCGCTCGCGCTCGCCTGGGATCCCTTGTCGACACCTTTTGGCCGGGGCCGCTGACGCTGGTGCTGCCCAAGGGATCCCGGGTGCCGGATCTCGTCACCAGTGGCTTGCCCACGGTGGCGCTGCGGATGCCCGCCCACCCCGTGGCCCAGGCTTTGCTGCGGGCAGTTCAGGTGCCTTTGGCTGCCCCCAGCGCCAACCGCTTTGGCCGCCTCAGCCCTACCTCGGCCCAGGCCGTCTATGCCGAGTTGGCGGGGCGGATCCCTTACATTTTGGACGGGGGAGAGTGCAGCGTGGGCCTGGAATCGACAGTGCTCAAGCTCAGCCCCGACGGCACGCCCACCCTGTTGCGCCCTGGCGGGATCCCGCGGGAAGTTTTGGAATCCCACCTCAATTTGCCCCTAAGCTCTCCCCCTGCCCCAGACGGCAAGGAGAGTCCAGAGGCTCCCGGCCAACTGAGCAGCCACTACGCTCCCGGTAAGCCCATCTGGCTTTTGCCCACTGCCTTTGCCCAGCTTCAGCCTGAGGATTGGCAACAGTTGCGGCGCTTGGCCACTGGCCACTCGCACCTAGGCATTCTCAGTTTCGCCGCCAAACCAGAAGCGCTGGCAGAAAGCCTCTCCCGCCACTGTCCTGAGGTCACCTTTACCCTAGAATGTCTGGGCCCGGATCCCAACTCGGCGGCCCACGCCTTCTTTGCCAGCCTGCGCCGCCTGGATGAGGGAGCGGCCACCTTGCTGTTGGCTGAACCGCCACCAGTTGTCACTGGCCTAGGTTATGCGATCATGGATCGGCTACGACGGGCCAGCCGCTCATGGAAGTCTCCCCTCTCGTCGCCATCCTAATGGGCAGCGATTCCGATCTGCCCACCCTGGCACCCGCTGCCCAGGTGTGTGAGGAGTTTGGGATCCCCTACCAACTGCAGATCCTCAGCGCCCACCGCACCCCGGAGGCGATGGTGGACTTTGCCCGCCGCGCCCATATCCAAGGGATCCGCGTCATTATCGCCGGCGCCGGCGGGGCGGCCCATCTGCCGGGGATGGTAGCCTCCCTTACCCCTCTGCCGGTCATCGGGGTGCCGGTGTTCAGCCAATCTCTGCAGGGGCTGGACTCCCTATATTCGATCGTGCAAATGCCCAAGGGGATCCCGGTGGCTACTGTAGCCATCGGCAATGGCTACAACGCTGGACTCTTGGCCGTGCAGATCTTGGCCAGCGGCGATCCCGCCCTGCAACAACGGGTGCTGGCCTACCGGGAAAGCCTCAAGCAAGCGGTGCAAGAGAAAAACGCCCAGTTGCAAAC
Source organism: Synechococcus sp. W60.3 (assembly GCF_047502615.1). Taxonomy (NCBI): domain Bacteria; kingdom Bacillati; phylum Cyanobacteriota; class Cyanophyceae; order Synechococcales; family Synechococcaceae; genus Synechococcus; species Synechococcus sp. W60.3. The sequence continues at coordinate 33,765 of NZ_JANSHJ010000020.1, forward strand.
TCAGGGGTGGAAAGCCTATCTCAGCTCCGCCGGCAGAGCATAATTATTGAGTGAGAGAGCGTTGGCCTGTCTTGACAGGGATCAGATGGGACGAAGTTGGGGGAGTTGCCAGCGGTGAAGGATGGATCGGGTCGCCCCTCTTCCGGACAGGGATCCTGGCGGGAATATCTGCAGCGAGTTCAGAAAGGAGCAGTGGAGAGGGGATCCCAGGTGGCCCTGTGGCTACTCTCGGGGCCGCAATGGCGGGTTTTGGCCCTGTCGGGCTTGGCCTTGGCGGGGCTGGCTTTTTGGCACTGGCGGCTAGCTCTTTCTCTAGCTGTGGGCAGTGGGGCAATGCTGGGGCTGTATGCTGCGCGCAGCCCTGAGTTCAGCCGCCGCTGGCAGGAGTTGCAAGCCTGGTTTCGCCAAGCCGATCGCTCCCTGCTGCTTGCTGTTGTCGGGGGGGCAGGCGCCGCTCTGGGCACCTACATCGTGGTTTCCATCTGGGCAGAATCCAGCCAGCGCTGGCTGGCCACGGGCGCCATTTTGCAGGGGCTAGCCACCTTTGCCTTGTTGGCGCTGCTGTTTTGGGAGTGGCTTAGCCGCCGCCAAGAGCGGCAGCGTTCCCAACTGGAGCGAGATCTCAGCGACATCGCTTCCCCCGACTCCTACCGACGGCTGCTGGGCGTGCGTCGGCTGCAGAGCTTGATGCCATACCTGGATGCCGAGCAGACGCGGCTAGCGGTGGACTACCTCCGCCTCGCCCTTGACCAAGAAACCGTGGCTGTCGTCCGGGAAGCCCTGCTGGAAGCTCTGCAGGGGTGGGGGATCCTGCGTCGCCTCAACGATTTGGCCGACCTCAAACGCCCCGAAAGCAGCGGGGATCCCTCTTCAGGTCGGAACCACAGCGTCTAGATGGCTGCCTCAACATCTCCGCTGGGGCAGCGAGTCTTCAAAGAGCGTCATTAACAATGAGGATAAAGTGGAAGGGTCCTCTTTAGCAGATTGCGGTTCCTCCATGACCACCACCATTGAAGTGCCCAAGCGAGGCTTGCCTGTCACCATCATCACTGGCTTTCTGGGGAGCGGGAAAACCACTCTGCTCAACCACATCCTCCGCAACCAGAAAGGGATGCGCACAGCGGTGCTGGTCAACGAATTTGGGGAGATTGGCATCGACGGCGAGCTGATTGTCTCCAGCGAAGAAGACCTCGTAGAGCTCAACAACGGCTGCATCTGCTGCACCATCCGCGACGACATTGTCGAGAGTGTGCTGCGCCTGATGGAGCGCTCCGACAAAATCGACTACCTGGTGGTGGAGACCACAGGACTGGCGGATCCCTTGCCGGTTGCCCTCACCTTTTTGGGGCCAGAACTGCGGGATCTGACACGGCTGGATTCGATCATCACCCTGGTGGATGCCAGCAACTTCGCTCCTGATCTGTTCAACAGTGACGTGGCCTACAGCCAAATTGCCTATGGGGATGTCATTCTCCTCAACAAAACCGACCTGGTTGAGCCGGCGGAGATCGAGCGCCTGGAAAAACGCATTCGCGAGATCAAGGAAGATGCCCGCATTTTGCGCACGGTCAACAGCGCAGTGCCCCTAGAGCTGATCCTGGATACAGACCTGTTTCAGTCCAGCTCTCTGCCCCAGGAGGAGGCTCCCGACGCTGAGCATGACCATGAGCATGACCATGAGCATGACCACGAACACGGCCATGATCACGGCCACTCGCACCGCAGCCACATCGAGGTCGATGGTTTTAACTCCCTGGCCTTTGAGAGCGATCGCCCCTTCTCTCTAGACGCTTTCCAGAACTTTCTCAACGAGTTGCCCGATGCAGTCTTTCGGGCCAAAGGGATCCTGTGGTTTGAGGAAAGCCCAGAGCGACATATCTTCCACCTCAGCGGTCGGCGCTACACCCTCAGCAGCGACGCCTGGCCTCGCCAGCCCAAAAACCAGTTGGTGCTCATCGGCCAGCACCTCGATACGGCCAAGCTGCGGCAAAAGTTGGAAGCCTGTCTTGTCCCGGCGCCCGTCCAGGGCTAAGAACTGGGTGGCGGCTTAGAATCGTCGGGCCCTGTTCCGGCAGCCTCGCGAGGGGAGCCTTGAGAGAGGGCATCCCAGCTATGTCCGACATCTTTGTGATGATCCGCAACCAGGCCAACAACGCCCTCACTTCCATCGACGGGATCCCTTTTGTCGCCTTTCTGGAGCGGGAGGGGCAACTGATTGCCGAAGAAACCATCGAGTTAATCTACGCCGACGCCGGCTTTGATGACCTGCCGATTGGAGAATACACTGTGGGGGTACGGCATGAACGGGTGGAGCCCCCGAAAGCCACCTGCCCGGTCAGTATTGCCTCTGAGGACGAGGTTGTTTTGGTAACATTTGTTTACCTCGAGCCGGAGCGGGTTCTGCTGAACGCTCAGATTGCTGTGGAAAAAAGGTTGTAACCATGACCGTCAAAGTGATCCCATCGCACTCCATCAAAGCTTTTCGCTATCGAGTGTTTTGTCTGGGACAAGATCTCTGGAATGCCCGGGATCCGATTAGCCGTGCCAACCTAGCCCTACAACTGGCCGACGCGGCCACAACCCTGGCCCGTATGGAAGTGCAAGCCGCTCAGCCTTTCAGCTCAAGCCCTTCCTATTCCCTGCCGGAAGCAGGCCATAGGTAATCGCTCCAGTCCGGCCTTGAGGCCAGAGGCAAGGGATCCCGCCCGACCAGCATCACTCCCACTCGATGGTGCCGGGGGGCTTTGAGGTGATGTCGTAGACTACGCGGTTGACGCCCGGCACCTCGTTGACGATGCGGTTGGAGATGGTGGCCAAGAGGTCGTAGGGCACCCTAGCCCAGTCCGCCGTCATGCCGTCTTCGCTGGTGACCAGTCGCACCACCACCGGGCAGGCATAGGTGCGCTTATCCCCCATCACCCCCACCGAGCGCACTTCCGGCAGCAACACGGCAAAGGCTTGCCACAGCTTGGGATAGTAGCCGGAGCGGTTGATCTCCTGGCGGACAATCATGTCGGCCTCGCGCAGGATCTCCAGCCGCTCTTTGGTGACCTCGCCCACAATGCGGATGGCCAGGCCCGGCCCCGGGAAAGGATGGCGGCCAACAATTTCTTCCGGCAAGCCCAACGAACGGGCCAGTTGCCGTACCTCATCTTTGAAGAGCTTGCGCAGAGGTTCTACCAGCTTAAAGCGCAGATTCTCCGGCAAGCCGCCGACGTTGTGGTGGCTTTTGATCTTGACGGCAATGCGCTCTCCGGTAACCGGATCCACATTGGTGTTGGCCGACTCGATCACATCGGGGTAAAGGGTGCCCTGGGCCAGGTACTCGAAGGGGCCCAGCCGCTGCGACTCCTCCTCAAACACGCGAATAAACTCTGCCCCGATGCGTTTGCGCTTCTCCTCGGGATCGGTGACCCCCTGCAACTGGCGGAGAAAGCGCTCTTGTCCGTCCACGTAGTGGACAGGGATGTGAAATTGCTCTTGGAAAAGGCGCAGCAGCCGCTGCGGCTCATCTTTGCGCATGAACCCCTGGTCGATGAACACGCAGGTGAGCTGATCCCCAATGGCCTTGTGTAGCAGAAAAGCCAAAGTAGAGCTGTCCACCCCCCCCGAAAGGGCCAACAGCACCCTCTTGTCGCCCACGCGGGCACGGACTTCCCGAATGGCCTCCTCCAGAAAAGCTTCCGTTGTCCAGGTGGGCTCGCAGCCGCAGATGTGATAGACAAAATTGCGAATGAGAAAGGCACCGGCCTCCGAGTGGGCCACCTCTGGGTGAAATTGCACCCCGTAGAGACGGCGCGCCGGATCGGCAATGGCGGCAAAGGGGGTGTTGTCAGTGTAAGCCAGCGAATGAAAGCCCGGGGGCAACTCGGTCACCGAGTCTCCGTGGCTCATCCACATGATGCTGCTTTCTGGCAGGTTGGTGAGCAGATCGGTGGGATCCAAAATGTGCAGGGCGGCACGGCCGTATTCCCCCTTCTGGGCCGGCTCCACCTTGCCCCCCAACTGCTGCACCATAAGCTGCATACCGTAGCACACGCCCAGGATGGGGATCCCCAAGTTCCAGATCTCCAGGTCACAAGCGGGAGCGCCCGGCTCATAGACCGAGTTGGGGCCGCCGGAGAGGATGATGCCCTGGGGCCGCAGTTGCCGCAGTTGCTCGGCAGTGGTGCGGTAGGAAAGGATTTCCGAATAGACGTGGGTTTCGCGAATACGCCGGGCAATGAGCTCAGAGTACTGGGATCCAAAATCGAGAATAACAATCATCTGGCGCTGCACCTTGAGGGAGGAAGGAAAAAGGCCGGGAGGGAGGGGAGAGGTAGAAGAGTTCACAAAACCTCGCAAGTGCAGAATGAGAAAGCCGGGCCTAGCGACTAACTCGGCTGTGGATAAGAAACATTAAGGGCTCTTCCATCGTAACAGGGATGGAGGCGCTTGCTTGCAGTTGCCTGTCCTGGAGAGTCCCTATCGGGTGGGAAGAGAGTTTTCGCTAAAAAACCGCTCACTGGCTAGGCAATGATTCCCAGCAACCATCGCAACGGGGAACCCAGATGACCAGGTAAAGGCAAGACTTATGATCGAAAAAAGAAGCCATCCAGACCGGTGGAGATACTGGCAAAGATCCGCAGTGCCATCGTTTTATGTCCGTTGTTGCTGAGTCCTTTCAAACGTATCTTCGTCGTCGCCGTCGTCTGCTGGCTCGCCGTCTCAAGCGGCAGCAAGGGTGGGGTGTGGTTTTGGCTTTGTTGGCCTTGTACTTGCTCAGTTGGGATGCGCTGAGCGAGGGTGGGTCGTTGCTGCACTTGGGGAGAGGGCAACCCCTATGGCTGGTGGTGATCCCGCTGTTGGGGGGAGGACTCTACAGCTTGGGCGCTGGGATGGTCTGGATGCTGCGCCAGCGCTGCTCTGCCCAGCTTTTGGCCGAGATGATCAGCTTGCCCCACTTGGCTTTGGCCGCCCTGCTCTGGCTGGGTCTGGCCATCTGGGGAGAGCAGCTTTCGCCTTTCCTGTTACGACAAAAAAACCAGTTATTGGCGGGCCTGGTGATGAGTTGGCTGTTGGCTCAGGGGTGGAGTTTTCTTCGCTCCCACTGGATCGTGGAGGTGGGGCAGCTGTGGAGGGATTATCTGCAGGAGCTGCGAGCCTCGGTGTTACAGCCCTGCTACCGGCGCCTGGAAAGCTGCCGCCATTCGCTGCGCCTCTATCAGGCCATTTGGCAAGACCTACAACTGGAAGAGCTGGAAGCCCAGCACCTGATCCAGGTGCTCTCTGAATCGCTGTTGCCGCTGACCTTGCCGCTCAAGGTCTATGCCCAGCGGGTTCACCACTACTGCCAACAGTTGGCAGCCCTGCTGGCGCAGATGCAAGAGCAGGTGGAGCGACTGGAGCAGGTGCTTCTGGATGTGGAGCTGGAGTTGGCCTCCCGTCAATCCTTCCAGGCCCAGCCACAGCCGATTAACCTGCTGGTGGAAGAGGGGATCCACTGTCAGGAGCTGGATTTGCAGGAGTTGGTTTGCCTGAACCAGGAGCTGCTGGGGGCCGATCGCTCTTTGCAGGGCTTGGCCGAAGAGCTCAAGGGCTGGGCCGACAAAGCCATCCCCGCCGGCTTAAAACTGGGATTGCCATGGCTGCGATCCCTGGGATGAAGAAGGCTGACCCGCCTGCTTCTGAGCCCCCAGAACTGGAGGCCCTGTGGTCAAGCTGGCTGGTGGATCTGGGCTGGCAGCCTTCTGAGCCGCAGCAGCAGCAACTGCAACAGCTCTATTCCCTGGTGATGGCCGGAAACCGCACCCAAAACCTCACCCGTATCACCGATCCCATCGATTTTTGGGAGAAACACCTGTGGGACTCGCTGCGGGGCCTGCGCCTGCTGGGATCCTGGGATGAAATCCAAGCTCAGCCCTGGCGCGGGATCGACATCGGCACCGGGGCAGGGTTTCCAGGGATCCCGGCCCAGATCGCCCTGCCCCAGGCCCACTTCACCCTCCTAGACAGCAGCCAACGCAAGATCGCCTTTGTGCAAGAAGTTTTGCAGCAGCTTTCCCTCGCCCAGGCGCGGGCGGTGGCCCAACGGGCAGAGATCTGGGGGCAAGACCCGCAGGAACGCGGCAGCTACGATCTGGCCTTGGCCAGAGCCGTGGCAGCGGCGGAGATCTGCGCCGAGTATTGCCTGCCCCTGCTCAAGGTGGGGGGACGCGCCATTCTCTACCGCGGCCATTGGACCGAGGCAGAAGCCCAAACCCTGAAGCGGGCCCTTTCTCTTTTGGGGGGGAAGCTGATCCATGTCGAAGCCTTCACTACCCCCCACAGCCACGGGATGCGGCATTGCCTGCTGTTGGAGAAAGTCGCCCCTACACCAGCTTGCTATCCCCGTCCTCCCGGCATTCCCAAACGCCAACCCCTGGGACAGGACAAGCGCCGCTAAAAGATCTTGGACAGGTAGTTTGCAAATGCCGTCGGGGAGACTAAGATGTGGATGGCATCAGGTTCGGATTGAGCCAATGGTCTAACCAGGTGAGCTTCCGAACTGAGCGCTAAAGGTTAAGGTTCGGAGTTCGCTACGTTATGACCATTTTTGTGGGCAATCTGTCCTTCAAGGCCAGTGAAGAAGACCTACGGCTTGTGTTTTCCGAGTACGGCACCGTCAAGCAAATCAAGCTGCCGGTGGATCGGGAGACGGGCCGCAAGCGCGGCTTTGCTTTTGTGGAACTGGAAAACGAGGCCGACGAGCAAAAAGCCATCGATGAGTTGGATGGCGCCACCTGGATGGGCCGGGATCTGAGGGTTAACAAGGCCATGCCGCGTCAGGCCGGCGCAGGCGGCGGCAGGCGGGATAGCCGTTCTTCCCGCTTCTAATCCGATAGGCTCTGGGCCGGGGATCCCTCTCCCCGGCCTTTAGCTTTGGCCGAAGATGACTTTGGCCAGAAAGGCCAAGCCAAACCAGGTGGAGGCCACCAGGACAATAGCCGGGCCAGAAGCGACGTTGAGGTAGTAGCTGGCGTACATCCCCAGCAAGCTAGCGCTGACGCCAAACAGGGATCCCAGCAGCATCACCTGCTGCAGGCGAGGCACCAACAGGTAGGCTGTTGCTGCCGGCGTGATGAGCATGGCCAGCACCAGCAGCACCCCCACCGCCTTCATGCTGGCCACCAAAGTTAGGGAGGTGAGCGCCATCAGCCCCCAGCCCAGTCCCTCGGTGGGCAGGCCGGCTGCCTTGGCTCCCAGGGGATCGAAACTGTAAAAAGTCAGCTCTTTAAAAAAGAGGGCCACCAATCCCAGCACCAGAGCGGTGATGCCCACCACCGTCAACACGTCGGCAGCACTTACCCCCAGCAGGTTGCCGAAGAGGAAGTGGTTGAGATCGATGCGGGCCCGCCGTTGGATCAGGGTGATCAACAGGATCCCCAAAGCAAAGAAAGCAGAAAAGACGATCCCCATGGCCGCATCGGGCTTGAGGGGAGTGGCGGAGCGGATCCACTGGATGAGCAGAGCGCTCAGCAACCCCGCCACGAAGGCGCCGACAAAAAGGTTTAGGCCCAGCATGTAGGCAATGGCCAGGCCCGGCAGCAGCGAATGGCTGAGGGCATCTCCCAGCAGGGCCAAGCTTTGCACCAGCAGATAGCTGCCCACCACGGCGCAGAGCATGCCGATGGCCACGGCCACCAACAGGGCCCGCTGCATGAAGGCAAAGCGCAAGGGATCCGCCAGGGTGTGCCAGAGCCCTTCCATACCACCTCTCACCCCCTAGGCAGCCGAGTCCAAGGGCAGGATACGGCCATAGGCCCGCTGCAACACCTGCGGCTGCAACACCTGCTGCGGGGATCCCTGGGCAATCAGCACGCGGTTGAGGAGCAGCACCTCGTCAAAGTAGGCCAGCGCCTGCCCCAGGTCGTGGTGCACCACCATCACGATATGGCCGGCGTCGGCCAGCTCCCGCAACACCTGAAACACAATGGCCTCGCTGGGCTGGTCGATCCCGGCCAGCGGCTCGTCCAGGGCGTAGATCTCCGCTTCCTGCGCTAGAGCCCGCGCCAAAAACACCCGCTGCTGCTGTCCCCCTGATAGCCGACCAATGGGCCGATCCCGATAGGCTCCCATCCCCACCCGCTCCAGGGCTTGCGCGGCCCGCTCCCGACCTTCTGGCCCGATGCGGCGCAACCAGCCGGCAGCTCTTACCTGTCCCATCAGCACCACATCCCACACCGTGGCCGGAAAGCTCCAGTCGATGGCCGACCGCTGCGGCACATAGGCCACTTGCTCCCCCCGCAGCACCTGGCCGCCGTAGCGCACCTCGCCCCCCTCTTTGGGCACCAACCCCAACAGCGCCTTGAGCAATGTACTCTTGCCGGCCCCGTTGGGCCCCAGGATGCCCGTGATGCGCCCCGGCCGGATCTCGGCGCCGATCCTCTCCAACGCCAGCAACTTGCCGTAGCGCACCGTCAGATCCCGCACCACCAGGGAGGCCGGACGAAGCGGGAGAGAAACCGCTGGTTTTTTCATTTTCCTTTCATTTTCATCAAGACCAGTGTAACCTAGGGGGGTACATGAATCATGAAACGATTATGAAAATGAAAGCTTTGTTTTTTGCTGGGCGCCGCTTGGCGGTGGGATTTGGCCTGGTGATCGGGGGTTGGCTGTCCCTGGCTGGCTTGGCTGTGGCGCGTCCCCGCGTCGTGGTTACCACCACCTTGATTGCCGATTGGGTAGGGCAGGTGGGGCAGGATCGCATCCAGCTCAGCAGCCTGCTGCAGCCGGGCGTGGATCCCCACGTCTATGAGCCGACGCCGGCCGATGCCGCGGCCCTGGAGCAAGCGGATCTGGTGTTTTACAACGGCTACAACCTGGAGCCGGGGTTAATTCGTCTTATCGAGGCCACGGCCCAAGGAGCGCGGCGGGTTGCTCTAGCCGAGATCCTTGAGCCCATCGTCGCCGATGAAGACGGGATCCCGACGCCGGATCCCCACGTGTGGGGCAATGTGGAAAACGTCATCCTCATGGTGGAGCACATTGCCCAGGAGCTGACGGAGCAAGTCCCCAACGAAGCCGCTTTTTTCCAGGCCAATGCCGCCGCCTATCGGGCGGAGCTGGAGGAGCTCCACACCTGGATCGGGGAACAGATTCAGACCATTCCCCCCGCCAACCGGGTTCTGGTGACCACCCACGATGCCTTTGCCTACTACACCCAAGCCTACGGCCTGAAGATGGGGGGATCCCTCCTGGGGATCAGCACCGAGGAACAGCCCAGCGCCCAGACGGTGGCCCAGTTGGTGGAGGAGATCCGCGCCCTGGGGGTGCCGGCGGTCTTTGCCGAGACCACCCTTAACCCCGCTCTCATCCAGACGGTGGCCGCCGAAGCCGGGGTGCAGGTAGCCGAACAGGAACTGTACTCGGACTCTTTGGGGGAAGCAGGCAGCGGCGCCGAAACCTACGTCGCCATGATGCGCCTCAACACCTGCACCATCGTGGCGGCCTTGGGCGGATCCCCTGACTGTCCTTGAGGGGCAGCATCGAGACGGTGGGGCTGAGTTTTGTATGATAGGGGCTCAGACCCTCGTTATCTCACCGCGTCCATGCCTGCTGCCATCCGTCGCCCGCCTCGTTCCCTCTACTGTGGCCAAGTGCGCCCGGCCCACATCGGCCAGACCGTCACCCTCTACGGCTGGATCGACCGCCGCCGCGACCACGGCGGTGTGATCTTCTTGGATCTGCGGGATCGCTCCGGCATCGTGCAATTGGTGGCCGATCCCCAGAAAACCCCCCTCTCCTACGAGCTGGCGGGGCAGGTGCGCAGCGAATATGTGGTGCGGGTAACGGGAACGGTTCACCAAAGACCTAGTGACTCCTTTAATCCCCGCCTGGCCACCGGCGAGGTGGAGGTCTACGCGGAAGAGTTGGAAATTCTCAGCCGGGTGGGCAAGCAGCTTCCCTTCAGCGTCTCGGGGGAGGAAGGGGAAGAGGTGCGGGAGGAGATCCGCCTGCGCTACCGCTACTTGGACTTGAGGCGAGAGCGCCTGTCCCGCAACCTGCAGCTGCGTCACCAGGTCATCAAGGCCATCCGCCGCTTCCTGGAGGACGAAGAAGGCTTTATCGAGGTGGAGACCCCCATCCTCACCCGCTCTACCCCCGAAGGTGCCAGAGATTACCTGGTGCCGAGCCGCGTCAACCCCGGGGAGTGGTTTGCCCTGCCGCAGTCGCCCCAGCTTTTTAAGCAGTTGCTGATGGTGGCCGGCGTGGATCGCTACTACCAAATTGCCCGCTGCTTTCGGGATGAGGATCTGCGGGCGGATCGCCAGCCGGAGTTTACCCAGCTGGACATGGAGATGAGCTTTATGGATCAGGAGGCGATCCTGGAACTCAACGAGCGGCTCCTCTGCCATATCTTCAAAACCGTCAAAGGCATCGACCTGCCCCGCCCTTTCCCGCGGCTGACCTATGCCGAGGCCATGGCCCGCTACGGCTCCGACAAGCCCGACACCCGCTTTGGGCTGGAATTGGTGGATGTTTCGCCGCTGTTTCAGGGATCCGGCTTTAAGGTCTTCGCCAAGGCCTTGCAAGAGGGCGGTGTGATCAAAGTTCTGCCGGTGCCGGGCGGCGACGAAAAGATCTCCAACACCCGCATCAAGCCGGGCGGGGATCTGTTCAAGCTGGTCACCCAGTACGGGGCGGGTGGCCTGGCCTTCATCCGGGTGCGGCCCGGCAGCCTCGACACCATCGGCGCCCTCAAAGAAAGCCTCAGCCCCGAGCAGGAACAGCAGTTGCTGCAGCTTACCAACGCCAAGCCGGGGGATCTGCTGCTGTTTGGAGCAGGGCCGGCTGCCGTGGTCAACGAGTCGCTGGGCCGCCTGCGGCTGCACCTGGGCCAGGAGCTGGGCTTGATCCCGGAGAACGCCTTGAATCTCCTCTGGATCACCGATTTTCCCCTGTTTGAATTCAATGCCGAGGAAAACCGCCTGGAAGCCCTGCACCACCCCTTTACCGCCCCCCACCCCGACGACTTGGCCGACCTGAAAACGGCGCGGGCCCAGGCCTACGACCTGGTCTGGAACGGCGTGGAAGTGGGCGGGGGATCCCTGCGCATCTACCAGCGCGAGATCCAGGAGCAGGTTTTCCAGACCATTGGCCTTACCCCTGAGCAGGCGCGGGACAAGTTTGGCTTTTTGCTGGAAGCCTTCGAGTACGGCACCCCGCCCCACGGCGGCATCGCCTATGGCCTAGACCGGCTGGTGATGCTCTTGGCGGGGGAAGATTCCATTCGCGATGTCATCGCCTTTCCCAAAACCCAGCAGGCCAGGTGTTTGCTCACCGGTGCCCCTTCCGGCGTCGAGGCCAAGCAGCTCAAAGAACTGCACGTGGCCTCCACCTATCAGCCCGGCTGAACAGGATCCCCTGTTCCGGACTGTGGAAGGATAGAGAAGAACCTACCCCACCTTTCCGTATGCTAGACCTGACCGGAAAAAAAGCCTTGGTAACCGGCATTGCCAACGAGCGCTCCATCGCCTGGGGCATTGCCCAGCAACTGCACAAAGCGGGGGCGACGTTGGGGGTTACCTATCTGCCGGACGAGCGGGATCGCTTCAAGACCAAAGTCCAGCAGCTCACCGAGCCCCTGCAGCCGGATTTTCTCCTCCCTTGCGACGTGCAAAGCGACCAGCAGATTGACGAGCTGTTTCAGGCAATAGCCCAGAAATGGGGTCAGGTCGATATCTTGGTTCACTGCCTGGCTTTCGTCAAAAAAGAAGAGCTGAGCGGCAACTTTAGCGATATCTCGCGGCAAGGGTTTGCCCTGGCCATGGATGTGAGCACCTACTCCCTGATTGCCCTCTGCCGGGCCGCCAAGCCTCTCTTGAGATCCGGCAGCAGCATCCTCACCCTCACCTATTTGGGGGGGGTGCGGGTGGTGCCCAACTACAACATGGCCGCTGTCACCAAAGCGGGCCTGGAAACCTGCGTTCGCTACCTGGCGGCCGAGCTGGGCCCCGCCGGGATCCGGGTGAATGCCATCTCCGCTGGACCCATTCGCACCTTGGCTTCTTCGGCCATTGCTGATTTCCATGCCATGCTGCACGCGGTCGAGGAGAAAGCTCCGCTGCGGCGCAATATCACCCAGCTCGAGGTGGGCAATGTGGCAGCTTTTCTGGCCAGCGACCTGGCCAGCGGCATTACCGGCCAGGTGATCTATGTGGATAGTGGATATAGCATCCTGGGTTTTTAGGCTCTTGGGGATCCCCCTGGCATGAATCGCTTCTCGCCTTTGCAGCGGCTGCTGCTCACCTGGATTTTGATCGTCATCAGCGGCTGGCTGGCCCTACAGGTGGGCCGGCTGTTTGGCCATCTGCTCACCACCATCCTGACGGCGGCGGTGCTGGCTTTTTTGCTCAACTATCCGGTGCAGGTGCTGCGGCGCTATCGGGTAAGCCGCGGTTTGGCAGTCACCCTGGTTTTTGCCCTGTCGGTGGTGCTGCTGGCCTTGGTGGGGATCGCTGTGGTGCCCATCCTGGCCAAGCAGGTGGTGCAGTTGGGGGCGCGGATCCCGGAGTGGGTGGATACCTTACAAAGCTGGCTGGATCAAATCAGCCTGTGGGCGGCAGAGCGCAACATCAACCTCGGCCAGACAGAGCTGGTGAACACCCTCCTCAACCGCCTGCAGGCCAGCGCCGAAAAAATTGCCGGCCAATCCCTGGACATCCTCCTGGGCACCTTCAATCAGGTGATCGATCTGGTGTTGGTGTTGGTGCTGGCCCTCTACATGCTGCTCTACGGGGGGCAGTTCTGGCAGGGGTTGCTCAGCCTCTTCCCCAAGCCCTGGGGACCGCGCATCGGCGAAGCCCTGGCTCTGAGTTTCCAGAACTTTCTCATCAGCCAGTTGGTGTTGGGGTTCATCATGGCCCTGATGCTGGTGCCAATTTTTGGGTTTTTGCGCGTGCCCTTCGGGCTTTTGTTTGGCCTGTTGATCGGCCTGCTGGAGGTGATCCCACTGGTGGGGGGCTTTATTGGCATCGGCGCGGCAGCGGTGCTGCTGGCCTTTCAGGATATCTGGCTCAGCCTCAAGGTGGTGCTGGTCTCCCTAATTGTGCAGCAGGTTAAGGATCGGGTCATCGCCCCCCGCCTGATGGGGGAACTGATCGGCCTCAACCCGGTGTGGATCTTGATCGCCCTGTTGGTGGGGGCGCAACTGGGGGGCATCCTGGGCGTCATCGTCGCGATTCCCCTAACCAGTGTGGTGAAAAGCCTCTACGAGATCGCGCGTTCCGCCGACTTGGCCGCCGAAGAGGGCTTGGACTCGACCACGAGAGTGACCTCTCTGGGCGAAAGTCGCAGAGAAACTCGCCGGGATCCCACCTTGCCCAAACCGGAGACCCAACAGGTTTAGCGTGCTGACGTTCCAAGCGGAGCCGAACCCGAATCCGTATCTCCCCTCTCCCAAAGGGAGAAGGGCCGGGGGTGAGGGCCTCAGCGAATTTTTCCCTCGATAAAAGGCACCTCCAGCACCTTTTCGTGGTGGATGGGGCCATGGCCAAAATAGCCCCCTTCCCCGAACAATTCGCCGTGGTCGGCGGTAACGGTGATGTAGGTGTTTTTGGGAACCAGATCGAACAATTGTTCAAAAACCCCATCTAGGTAGCGCACCGCCTCGATCTGCCGCTGGCGCAGCTCCTCCAACTGGGCGGCGCTGAAAAAGGTGATCCCGGCCTCTTCCCCTTCATCCAGGCGCTTTAACACGCCATTCACCCCAGAGATGCGGGGCCACAGGCTGGGATCCTCATCGGGCAGGGCGTAGGGATAGTGAGTTTCGCCCACATTCAACAGGTAAAAGCTGGGGCGATCCGGATCAAAGCGCAACTGCTCCACCATGGCTGCCATGTCGTTGTGGCGCGGCATGAGGCGGTAGGAATCGAAGTCGCGGTTGAGCAGGGTGCTGGGGTTGAGCACCGGCAGGGAGACCATGGCGTGGGTGGTGTAGCCCAGTTGGTGCTTCAGTAGCGTCGGCAAATAGAGGTGGGGCAGCAGATGCTTGAACTCGATCGGCTGCCGGGTACCGAGGCGCTCGTTGTAGCGCAAATATTCCTGCTTGTAGTGTTCAGACGCGAAAACCTGGGTGGGGCTGGTGTGGGGCAGCAGGCCCATGAGCAGGTTGTAGTGGGCGGGAGCCGTCCAGGAAGCGTAGCTCCAGCGCTTTTCCAGGGATCCCAGCTTGAGCAGATGCTTGGGGTTGGCGGCCAGCAGGCTGTCGAAACGGCAACTGTCGAGAACGATCAGCAGATAGTTATTCTGTCCCTGGGGTTCCGGTCGAGGGTCGGACTCAGACGAGGGAGCCGCAGAAGATCGCCACCAGTTCAAGAGTCCCATTCCTCTTCCTCCTGGGCAGAATAGGGCCGTCGGACGATCCGCCAGTTGGGGGCTGTGGCCGCGTCGTCTTCCTCCTCAAGTTCTTCCTCAGGATTGGCAGATTTAGGAGCCGGGTCGCGAATGCGTTCCGGCGGGATATTGGAGTAGGAATAGCGGCCTGCCTGGGGATCCGGCAGATCCTGAGGCAAATAGTGGTCGGGGGGAATCATCTGCGCTTCCAAAAAGCGCACTCGCTCGATGAGCTGGTTTAACTTGCGGATTGCCTGTCGCTGGAATACCCGGTCGTGCAGCCGCCAAGCGCCCACATACAGAAACCCCAAGCCCACTCCTACCCCATAGGCCGTCAAGAGCGTCAGCGACAAAGGAATCGCAGCGCCAGCTTGCCCGGCTACGACTACGGCTGCCGCAGATCCCCAGTTTTGGACAAGGAAAACGAGCAGGGTCAGTATCCACAGGCCCAGGAGTATGGAGCGGATATTCTGGAGCATGGCCGCCACCTTCCCTCTTCACCAGGCTACCACCACCCCTGCAAGGAGCGGCGGAGGAAACCCCGACTCCTCAGCCACCTCCGATTGCGTTGGATCCCCAGCCCGGAGCCACTTGAGCCGCCCTGAGGATAAAGGCAGCCAGGTTGCGCAGCGCTTCATCATCCATCCAGGAGGGGGGCACGGGGCGGCAGCCATAGCTAACCTCGGTGCCATCGTAGCTGCGGGGATCCCGTTGGTACTCCACCAAGGCTTGAATGGTGTCGCGGGGTGGGGTGGCGCCGCGCAAGTCCTTGAGCGAAAGGGAAATGTTGGGGGCCGGTAGGGTAGAGCCACCCACGTGGCAGTTCAGACAGGCGGACTGAAAGCGATTTTTCCCGTCGGTAAGTTGCTCTGGAGTAAAGGTGAGCATGTGCCCTTCCGCATCCCAGGGCAGCTCTATCGGCTCAGTGGTTCGCAGATAGTGGCTCACGTAAGGATCAATGCGGCCTGCTGCTGGGCTAGCTAGCCCTAGCCATACCAGAAGCAGGATCCCGGCCCACCTCCAGCCACGGCCCGGGACCCGCCACCGCTTTGCCCCTTGAGTTTGCCCAGGCATCAGAGATAGGCCGAAAGGTCACTGTGGGATTCGCTCTTGGTGCCGCCCCAGCCGGGCACGGTCTTAGCCTGCACTAGGATGTAGCCGGCAATTAACTTCAGATCCTCATCGGTGAGGTTGCGCAGGCGAGGATACTCACTTAGAAGCTGGGTGTTGGGATGATATTCCACCAGGGACTCTACCCCGTCATAGGTGACCGGGTTCTTGATGTAGTCCACGATCGCCAACACATTATCGCGGGGAGGTGTTGCCCCCTCCAGATCCGAGAGCTTCAAGGTAACATCCGGATTGGGATAGGTCTGTCCACCCACATGACACTGGGCACAGGCCCTGTTGAATAACTGCTTTCCTCTGGCCAGTTGCGCTTCCGTGAAAGTGATGGACTCGGTTGGCGACAAGGCTACAGGAGGAATCTGCCTGGCCGCCAAGGCCGGCCCCCAGGCATACCCGGCCATCCCCAAAACCAAGATCAGGATCAGTAACCGACGACGCGCCGCCGCGAACGCTTTCTGAAGAGAAAAAAATTTGCTAAACATGGTTCTCCGTAGTTCGATCTTAGAAAAGGGGTCAGCTCTGCTCCAGCGACAAACCCGACAACAGGATCAAGAATAGACCATTGCGAGATCATTTGCAGATGGGATCCGGGATCCGTTTTGCAAGGCGTTCCCTTCGACCTTGGTGTTAAGTTTGATTGCGAATTCAGGGCCCCTTCAACGGTCGGGTTATTGCCCCCACCCTGCCGAGATCGGCAATGCGATACACAAAAGCAAACTCGGAGAAGGGATCTCTTTCCTCCTGGAGAGGACAGCAGAGGTTGGGACAGATAGGGTTGAGGAGTCCTCAAAGGCGGTTCAATTGCCAGGGATCCCCTGGCTGGGGCTATCCTGTAAGCATCTCTCCTGCGTGCGTTCTCTAAGTGGGTAGGCAATGCCTTGGGACCTGGGGCGGTTTTGGAACACGCTGACCTACTACGAAGCGCTGCCCTTTGCCGACCTATGGCGCTGGGTTCAGAATGGGTTCCAAGCAGCAGCGGTTGACTTCATGCCTCCTTCCCTGGCGACTTCAGCTCCTCTTCCCGTGATCTTCTTGGGCGATGGCCTACCAGTGGGGCTGGCGGAGGCGCTGCAACAGCAGGGGGCGGAAGTCCAGGAGAGAGGGGATGAGGTGACAGCCAGGGTCATCCTGGGTCTGGAGAACCGGGAGGAAGCTAAGGCCCACCTGGAGCGGCTGCGCCGCAGCGGCCAGACGGAACAGATGCTCTTTGACTTTCGCCGGCCTGACCCCCAGGTGAACCAGTTCTGGGGCATCCTAGACGATGTGGTGATGGGCGGGGTGAGCCAAAGCCAACTGCTCTGGGGCGAGGGCGAGCTGCTGTTTACGGGGCAGGTTTCCACGGCCAACTTCGGCGGCTTTGTTTCCACGCGCACCCGCAACTGGCAGCCTCCCTTGGATGTGTCGGGGTTTGCCGGCCTGGAGCTGCGGCTGCGGGGGGATGGGCAGCGCTACAAGGTTCTGCTGCGGGATCAAGGGGGTTGGGACAGCCCGGCCTACGGCTATGCCTTCGACACCACCCCAGGGGAAGAGCAGACCGTCCAGGTGCCTTTTGCCGAGATGGTGCCTACCTTTCGCGCCCGCCGGGTTGCTGCTCCCCCTTTGAATACCCGCCAGATCTATTCCCTGCAACTGATGCTGAGCAAGTTTGAGGCGGACGGCAGCCCCAACCCCCGCTTTCGGCCTGGGCCCTTCCAACTGGGCCTGCGCTGGATCGGGCTCTACCGCCGCGATCCGCTGCCGCAACTGATGGGGGTGGCGCGGGGATCCCTAACTCCCGATTGGGTGGCGGCCTTGCGGGAGAGCTCCAGCCGCTGGTGTGGGGTGGAGATTCCTGCAGAGATCGAGGGATCCGCTCTGGCAGCCCAGTTGCTGCGGCTATTGCACTCGCCCGAGAGTGTGGGCCGGGTGGTGCCTCTAGAAGCTGTCCATGGCTAAGCTTCTGGGCCGCCTCAAGGGATCCCTGGGGCTTTTGGCCGGCCTATGGCTGTGGGCGGGCCAGGGGATCCCTTACCTGTTTGACTGGGACGAGCTCATTTACGCCAGCTTGGCGCGGCAGATGCTGGCCAGCGGCGATCCCCTGGCTTTGCATAACGGCGAGCCTTTTTCGAAAAGCCCCTCTTTTGGCTGCAGGCCCTGGCGATGGCGGCCCTGGGGGTCAACGAATGGGCGGCGCGGTTGCCTAATGCCTGGGTGGGCGGGATCACAGTGGCGCTATTGGTGGGGTGGGGATCCCATCTGCGTGGGGTGGGGTTTGGCTGCCTATGGGGGATCTTGCTGCTTACGGGCTACCTGCCCTTGTTTTTTTACAAAACTGGTCTCATCGACCCGCTACTCAACCTGGGCATGGGTGTGGGGCTGGGATCCCTTTGGGCCGCCGAGGAGGCCTGGCGGGCCGGGTACTCTGGACGCAGGTGGAGAGCGGTGGGGGCGCTGGCCCTGGGCTTGGCAGTGTTGGCCAA